>NZ_WWIC01000130.1:0-272 GCF_009872555.1 Streptomyces sp. SID5643 | reverse complement strand
GTGCCGTTCGAGAAGCTGGTGGAGGAGCTGTCTCCGAGCCGTTCGCTGGCCCGGCATCCGCTGTTCCAAGTCGTCTTCACGATGCAGAACACGATCGAAGCGGTGCTCGACCTGCGGGGTGTGCAGGCGGGCGGCGCGTCGGGTGACCTTTCGGCCGGAAAGTCGGCCGCGAAGTTCGACCTCGACGTGGTCGTCGGGGAGGCGTTCGACGCGGATGGCGCCCCGGCAGGTGTGCGTGGCTCGGTGACGGTGGCGTTGGACCTGTTCGACGC
>NZ_WWIC01000129.1:0-274 GCF_009872555.1 Streptomyces sp. SID5643 | reverse complement strand
GCTGTCCTGGAACGAGCGGACGAGCACCTCGTAGAAGACGGCGCGTTTGAACCAGTCGGGGTCCCTGTCCCGTGCGGGAGTGTCCTCGAAGGTGTCCGGTACGGGCTCGTTCACGGTCATGACGTTCCTGCCCCTCCGATCGCGTGCGCGGCGGGCGGGGACTGGACGTGGAAGACGTGCGCGGGAGCCCGCCCCGGCTCCAGCCGCACGTAGTTGTTGCGCCCCCAGCGATAGGTCTCGCCGGTGAGCTCGTCGCGCACCGGCACCGACTCGT
>NZ_WWIC01000128.1:0-11453 GCF_009872555.1 Streptomyces sp. SID5643 | reverse complement strand
CCCGACCACGTGATCTTCCACCGGATGTACCCGGTCGCCGCGGACCGCACCATCGTCGAGTGTGACTGGCTCTACCTCAAACACGTCGTCGAGAGCGGCAAGGACGTCAGCCGGTCCGTGGAGCTCTTCGACCGGGTCAACCGGCAGGACTTCGACGCGTGCGAGCGCTGCCAGCCCGCGATGAGCTCCCGGCTCTACGCCAAGGGCGGGGTCCTCGTGCCCAGCGAGCACCATATCGGCGCGTTCCACACCTTCGTCCAGGAGCGCCTGGGCTCGGGGCGGCCGCGGTAACGACGGCTCCCCGTGTCCCGGCTCCCGGCCCCCAACCGCGAGGGGCGGCCGGTACAGGCGGCGCGGCAGGCTCAGCCCAGGTAGCCCATCCGGTGGCTGATCTCGTCCGCGCCCTTGACCAGCACCGGAGCGAGGTCGTGCATCCGCTCCTCGGTGAGCCGGTACGCCGGCCCCGAGGCGCTGATCGCCGCGATGACCTCGCCGTCCCGGTTGCGGACCGGGGCCGCCATGGCGTGCAGTCCCGCCTCGAACTCCTCCAGCGTCCAGGAGTAGCCGCGCTCCAGCGCCTCGGCCAGGTTCTTCTCCAGCTTCGTCTTCGCCGTCAGGGTGCGCGGCGTCATCTTCTTCAGTCCCGCGTCCGACAGCAGCGCGGCACGTTCCTTCGCCGGCATGTGGGCCAGCAGGATCTTGCCGCTGGAGGTGGCGTGCAGCGGCGTCAGCTGGCCGACCCAGTTGAACGCCGTGACGGCGCCCGGACCGCGCACCTGGTACAGGTTGATCGCGTACTTCTCCTGCATCACGGCGAGGTTCACCGTCTCGCCGATCTCCTCGGCGAGACGCTCGCAGACCGGGCGGCTCTGCTGGGTGATGTCGATGCGCCCGGTGACCGCGCCGGCGAGACGGACGATGCCGAAACCGAGGCGGTACTTGCCGCGCTCACCCGCCTGCTCGACCAGACCGCGCACCTCCAGAGCGCCCAGCAGCCGGAACGCGGTGGACTTGTGGACGTCGATCTCGGCTGCTACCTCGCTGACGCCCGCCTCGCCGCGCCGGGCCAGGATCTCCAGCACGGTGATGGCTCGATCGACGGACTGAACTCCGCCGGTCGGCGCACTTGTCGTTTCGGTATCTGGATGGTAGTTGCTCACGACGCAACTATACGGGCGATTAACATAGCCGACAGCGGTGCAGGTCACGGCCTTCACGAGAAAACCAGAAGTTGCGTTGTCCGCAACCTGGTGCGCATAGAGATACCGGTACTAGCATGCCGCGCATTCTCTACGGCGCGAGCGAGACGAGGCCTCATGGCTGACTTGCAGTACGACTTCGTCATCGTCGGTGGTGGATCGGCCGGCAGTGCACTGGCCAACCGGCTCTCCGCGGATCCCGGCAACCGGGTTCTGGTTCTGGAGGCGGGCAGGCCCGACTACCCGTGGGACGTCTTCATCCACATGCCCGCGGCACTGACCTACCCGATCGGCAGTCGCTTCTACGACTGGAAGTACGAGTCCGAACCCGAGCCCCACATGGGCGGCCGGCGCGTCTACCACGCGCGGGGTAAGGTCCTGGGCGGCTCCAGCAGCATCAACGGCATGATCTTCCAGCGCGGCAACCCCATGGACTACGAGCGCTGGGCGGCCGACCCCGGCATGGAGAACTGGGACTACGCGCACTGTCTGCCGTACTTCCGGCGGATGGAGAACTGTCTGGCCGCCGACCCGGACGACGAGTTCCGGGGTCACGACGGCCCCCTCGTCCTCGAACGGGGCCCCGGCACCAACCCGCTCTTCGAGGCCTTCCTCAAGGCCACCGAGGAGGCGGGGCACGCCCCCACCGACGACGTGAACGGCTACCGGCAGGAAGGTTTCGCCAGGTTCGACCGCAACGTCCACCGCGGGCGCCGGCTGTCGGCCGCCAAGGCCTACCTCAAGCCCGTGCGCAAGCGGCCCAACCTGACCGTCACCACGCGTGCCCTGGTCACCCGCGTCCTCTTCGAGGGCAAGCGAGCCGTCGGCGTCGAGTACCGGCGCGGCCGCGGCAGGCCCCAGCAGGTGCGGGCCGGGGAGGTCATCCTCTGCGGAGGCGCGATCAACTCCCCGCAACTCCTCCAGCTCTCCGGCGTCGGCAACGCCAAGGAGCTCGCGGCGCTGGGCGTGGACGTCGTACACGATCTGCCGGGCGTCGGCGAGAACCTCCAGGACCACCTGGAGGTGTACATCCAGTACGGCTGCAAGCAGCCCGTCTCCATGCAGCCCTACCTCGCGAAGTGGCGGGCCCCCTTCATCGGCCTCCAGTGGCTCTTCCGTACGGGGCCGGCCGCGACCAACCACTTCGAGGCGGGCGGCTTCGTTCGCGGCAACGACGACGTGGACTACCCCAACCTGATGTTCCACTTCCTGCCCGTCGCGGTCCGCTACGACGGCTCCGTCCCGGCCGGCGGACACGGCTACCAGGTGCACGTCGGACCCATGTACTCCGACGCCGTCGGCTCGGTGAAGATCAAGAGCAAGGACCCCGCCGAGCATCCCGCGCTGCGCTTCAACTACCTCTCCACCGAGCAGGACCGCCGCGAGTGGGTCGAGGCCGTCAGGGTCGCGCGCAGACTGCTCAACCAGCCCGCCATGGCCCCGTACAACGCCGGGGAGATCTCGCCCGGCCCGTCCGTGGAGAGTGACGAGGAGATCCTCGCCTGGGTCGCCGAAGACGCCGAGACCGCGCTGCATCCCTCCTGCACCTGCAAGATGGGCACCGACGACATGGCCGTCGTGGACCCGGCCGACCTGCGCGTGCACGGCGTGGAGGGACTGCGGGTCGTCGACGCGTCCGTGATGCCCTACATCACCAACGGCAACATCTACGCCCCGGTGATGATGATCGCGGAGAAGGCGGCCGACCTCATCCTCGGCAGGGATCCGCTGCCGCCGTCCGGGGCCGCGTACTACCGGCACCGCGAAGCATCCGCGTAACCCACTGTTTTCAGACAGCCGACCGGCCCGGAAATCCGGTGGTCCGGGCTGGTCGGCGTCGGGTTCTATGGGTTGCCTCCTTGGCAGAACCGTCACCGGCCAACCCCTTGACGTGGGTTCCCGCCTTCTCCAGAGTGTTCCACCACAAGCAATGCGGTGCGCGATGCGCAACGCGATTCGCTCGAAGGGCCCCGACGTGGCAGACCTGTACGTGGACGGAAAATGGCGGGATCCCGTGGCCGGAGGCCACCGGGACATCCGCTGCCCCGCAGACGGCACACTCTCCGTGACCGTGTCCGAAGGCACCCGCCCCGACGCCGAGGCGGCCATCGCCGCGGCCCGCCGGGCCTTCGACGAGGGGCCCTGGCCGCGCACCCCCGAGCGCGAGCGCGGCGCGCTCCTGCTGCGCACCGCCGACATCCTCGAACGCGACGCCGACGCGTTCGCCCGCGCCGAATCGCTGGACACCGGCAAGCGGCTGGTGGAGAGCGAGTACGACATCGCCGACGTCGTCTCCTGCTTCCGCTACTACGGCGGCCTCGGCGGCACCGACGCCGGCCGCGTGATCGACACCGGTCGCGACGACGCCGTCAGCCGCGTCGTGTACGAACCGATCGGCGTGTGCGCCCTGATCACCCCCTGGAACTACCCGCTGCTCCAGGCGAGCTGGAAGGTCGCCCCGGCCCTCCTCGCCGGCAACACCATCGTGCTCAAGCCCAGCGAACTCACCCCCTCCACCTCGATCCTGCTGATGAAGGCCCTGGCGGAGGCCGGACTTCCGGACGGCGCCGCCAACCTCGTCCTGGGGCCGGGGCCCGAGGTGGGAGCACCGCTCGCCGAGGACCCCGCCGTCGACATGGTCTCCTTCACCGGCGGCCTGGACACCGGAAGACGCATCATGGCCACCGCCGCCGCGACCGTGAAGAAGGTCGCGCTGGAGCTCGGCGGCAAGAACCCCAACGTCGTCTTCGCCGACGCCGACTTCGAGACGGCCGTGGACTTCGCGCTCACGGCCGTCTTCCTGCATTCGGGCCAGGTCTGCTCGGCCGGCGCCCGGCTGATCGTCGAGGACGCGCTGCACGACCGGTTCGTCGACGAGGTGGTCCGCCGCGCCCGGCTGATCCGCCTCGGCGGCCCGTTCGACCCGCAGGCCGACACCGGCCCGCTGATCTCCGCCCAGCACCTGGCGAAGGTCGAGGCGTACGTCGCGGCTGGACTCGCGGAGGGCGCCGTCCTGCGCTGCGGCGGCGAACGCCCCGGCGACCCGGCCCTGGCCGGCGGCCACTACTACCCGCCGACCGTGCTCGACGCGTGCGGTCAGTACATGAGCGTGGTGCACGAGGAGTCCTTCGGGCCGGTCCTCACCGTGGAGCGCTTCACCGACGAGGACGACGCCGTACGCATCGCCAACGACACCGCGTACGGACTCGCCGGAGCCGTCTGGACGCAGGACGCCGGCAAGGCCCAGCGGGTCGCCCGCCGACTGCGCCACGGCACGGTGTGGATCAACGACTACCACCCCTATGTGCCGCAGGCGGAATGGGGCGGGTTCGGGCATTCCGGCGTGGGCCGGGAGCTGGGACCGACCGGCCTGGACGAGTACCGGGAGCCCAAACACATCTGGCAGAACATCCAACCCCGGCCGCAGCACTGGTTCCGCGGCTGAACGCCGAAAGAGGTCGAGCATGACCCCAGCAACGACCGAGGCGTCGCGGCGGCGCGACACCCCCCAGGACTCGGCACCCACCCCGGTCATCTCCGTACGCGACCTGTGGAAGGTGTTCGGGCCCAAGGCGGCCCAGGTCCCCGGCTCCGAGGAACTGCGCGGACTCACCCGCCGCGAACTGATGGACCGCACCGGATGCACGGCCGCCGTGCGTGACGTGAACTTCGAGGTCGCCCCCGGCGAGGTGTTCGTCGTGATGGGCCTGTCCGGCTCCGGTAAGTCCACCTTGGTGCGCTGTCTGACGCGGCTCATCGAACCCACCGCCGGCGAGATCCTCTTCGAGGGCGAGGACATCCGCGACGCGGACGCGAGCCGCCTGCGCGAGCTGCGCCGCAGCAAGTTCTCCATGGTCTTCCAGCACTTCGGGCTGCTGCCGCACCGCCGGGTCGTCGACAACGTGGCCTTCGGCCTGGAGATCCGCGGCATGAGCAGGGCCGAGCGCACCAGGCGCGCGCTGGAGGTCGTCGAACTCGTCGGCCTCTCGGGCTACGAGAGCTCCTACCCCGACCAGTTGTCCGGCGGCATGCAACAGCGCGTGGGTCTCGCCCGCGCCCTGGCCGGCGACCCCGACGTCCTGCTCTTCGACGAACCGTTCTCGGCGCTCGACCCGCTGATCCGCCGGGACATGCAGAACGAGGTCGTCCGTCTGCACCACGAGGTCGGCAAGACGATGGTGTTCATCACCCACGACCTGTCCGAAGCGCTGCGGCTGGGCGACCGCATCCTCATCATGCGCGACGGCAGGATGGTCCAGTGCGGCACCGGCGACGAACTGGTCGGCGCCCCCGCTGACGACTACGTACGCGACTTCGTCAGGGACGTGCCCCGCGGTGACGTGCTGACCCTGCGGTGGATCATGCGCCCGGCGGAGCCCGACGACCCCCTGGACGGCCCCGAGCTGGGCCCGGACGTCGTGGTCAAGGAGGCCACACGGGCGGTGCTCGCGGCCGACAAGCCGGTCAAGGTCGTCGAGAACGGCAAGCTGCTCGGCATCGTCGGCGATGACGAGATCCTCGCGGTGGTCGCCGGACAGGAAGGCGACGCCTGATGACCGTCGCCGTACAGAAGACGGAAAGGCCGGAGAGAACCGGGGCCGGGGAGCCGCCCGCTCCCGCCCGGCGCGCGCCCACGGTCAGCCGCTCGGTGATCGTCGCCGGGATCCTGGTCGTCTGGCTCGTCCTCTTCGCCGTGCTGCGCGGCAAGCACACCCTGTCCCTCGCCGCGGCCGATCTGACCGACCTGCACCGTTGGTTCAACGACGTCAACGACTCCATCGGCGCGAACCGCAACTCCAACCCGCTCTTCCTCTACTTCTTCAACGAGATCCGCCTGGTCATCGACACCCTGGTGACCTTCGTCCAGGAGCTGATCTCGCAGCCGACCGCGGGCCGTCCGGTGCCGCAGATCGGCTGGCTCGGAGTCGTGGGCATCGTCGGCTACGTCTCCTGGGCCGTGGGCAACTGGCGGGTCGCGCTGCTCGCCGTCGCCGGCTTCACCTTCCTCGGCCTCCAGGGCCTCTGGCAGGAGAGCATGGACACGCTGGCGCTGACCCTCTCGGCGGTTTTCGTGGCCCTGCTGTTCGCCCTTCCCCTGGGCGTGTGGGCCGGGCTGTCCGACCGGTTCAACCGGATCGTGACGCCGTTCCTGGACTTCATGCAGACGATGCCGACCTTCGTCTACCTGGCACCCCTGACCCTGTTCTTCCTGATCGGTCCGGCCTCCGCCACCATCGCGACGGCCATCTACGCGGCGCCGCCCGCGATCCGCATCACCGCCCACGCCATCCGCTCGGTTCCCGGGACCACCGTCGAGGCGGCGGACTCGATGGGCGCGACGCGGCGCCAGACGCTGCTGAAGGTCCTGCTGCCGATGTCCAAACGGACCGTGGTGATGGGCGTCAACCAGACCATCATGGCCGCCCTGGCCATGGTGACCATCGCGGCCCTGATCAACGCGCCCGGCCTCGGAGCGACCGTCGTCCAGGCCCTGCAGTCGCTGGACGTCGGCACGGCGTTCAACGCGGGACTGGCCATCGTCGTCATGGCCATCGTGCTCGACCGGGTCACCACCGCCGCGAGCGGACGGGCCGACACGGCACGGGGTTCGGACAGTCCCTTCCTCAGGTGGCGGCGGCACCTGCTGGTGGCCGGGGGAGTGGCGGCCGCGGTACTGGTGTACCTGTCGCACACGTACCTGTGGGCGGCCGAGTTCCCCGGCGAGGGCGGCACCGGCAGCACCATCGCCAAGGCGGCCACCGACGCGACCACCTGGGCACAGGACAACCTGTCGGGCCTGACCAACGCCTTCCGCGACGTCCTCACCAACGGCCTGCTGAACCCCTTCCAGACCCTGCTGACCGACTCCCCGTGGTGGCTCGTCGGCGCCGCCCTCGTCGCACTCGGCACGGTGCTCGGCGGATGGCGTGCCGGGGCCACCACCGCCGTGTGCGTGGGGCTGCTCATCGCCACCGGCGTGTGGTCGGACGCCATGACGACCCTGGCCTCCACCGCGGTGGCGACCGTGCTCGTGATGCTGCTCGGCGTCGTCCTCGGGGTGTGGATGGGACGCAGCGCGCTCGTCGACCGGCTGCTCAGGCCGTCCCTGGACGCGGCCCAGGTCATGCCGCCGTTCGTCTATCTGGTGCCGTTCCTCGCGCTGTTCGGCGCGACACGGTTCACGGCGATCGTCGCCGCGATCGTCTACGCGGCACCCGTCGCCATCAAGATCATCGCCGACGGGGTGCGGGCCGTGCCCGGGACCACCGTCGAGGCGGCGATGTCCACCGGATGCAACGCCTGGCAGATCATCACCAAGGTCCAGCTGCCGATGTCACGCGGCGCCCTGACGCTCGCGACCAACCAGGGCCTGATCTACGTGCTGTCGATGGTCGTCGTGGGCGGCCTGGTGGGAGCGGGCGCCCTCGGCTACGACGTCGTGGCCGGGTTCTCGCAGGGCCAGTTGTACGGCAAGGGACTGGCGGCCGGACTCGCCATCGTCCTGCTCGGAGTCATGTTCGACCGGATCACTCAGGCGGCGGCTCGCCGCGCCGGAGCATAAGGAGCACCTCACCATGGCACGACACTTCAGAGCCGGCGCGGCCGGCCTGGCCGTCCTCGGCCTCACCCTCACGGCCTGCGGGGGCGCGAAGGTCGGCGACGACAGCGCGGCCGGCTCGGGCAGCTCGGGCAAGTGCGGCACCTTCAACCTCGCCATCAACCCGTGGGTGGGCTACGAGGCGAACGCGGCGGTCCTCGCCTACGTCGCCGAGCACGACCTCGGCTGCAAGGTCGAGCAGAAGGACCTCAAGGAGGAGATCGCCTGGCAGGGCTTCGGCACCGGCGAGGTCGACGCCGTCGTGGAGAACTGGGGCCACGACGACCTGAAGAAGAAGTACATCACCGATCAGAAGACGGCCGTCGACGCCGGCCCGACCGGCAACAAGGGCCTCATCGGCTGGTACGTGCCGCCGTGGCTGGCGAAGGCGCACCCGGACATCACCGACTGGAAGAACCTCGACAAGTACGCGTCGAAGTTCAAGACCTCGGAGTCGGGCGGCAAGGGGCAGCTCCTCGACGGCGACCCGTCGTTCGTCACCAACGACGAGGCGCTGGTGAAGAACCTCAAGCTGGACTTCAAGGTGGTGTACGCGGGCAGCGAGACCGCGCTCATCCAGGCCTACCGCAACGCCGAGAAGAACAAGGAATGGGTGATCGGCTACTTCTACGAGCCGCAGTGGTTCATGTCCGAGGTGCCGCTGAAGAAGGTCAGCCTGCCCGAGTACAAGGAGGGCTGCGACGCCGACGCGGAGAAGGTCGCCTGTGACTACCCCGTGTACGAGCTCGACAAGATCGTCAGCGCGAAGTTCGCCAAGTCGGGCAGTCCGGCCTATGACCTGGTGAAGAACTTCACCTGGACGAACGAGGACCAGAACACCGTGGCGAAGTACATCGCGGTGGACAAGATGGCGCCCGAGGCGGCGGCGAAGAAGTGGGTCGAGGCCAACCGCGGCAAGGTCGACGCCTGGATCAAGTAGCGCGCGGGAACGCCCGTGTGAGTCCGGCCGGAGGGCCCGGCAGGCTGTGTCGTCAGCCTGCCGGGCCTCGTCGTTTTGCATGGTTTCCGCCCCGCCGTGGACGGGTGTTTTCCGGCGTCGCGGACCTCTTGACACGCCGATGTGCGGCGGGCACATTGAGTTGCGCAACCTGAATCCTGTTGCGTAGACAGCAACTGGATCGCTTTCAACGTCGGAGGTGCGGCGATGGCGGGACCCCGGGTGGTCATCATCGGAGCGGGGGTCGTGGGGGCGGCGCTCGCCGACGAGATCTCCGCGCGCGGCTGGACCGAAGTGACCGTGGTCGACCAGGGCCCACTGCCCGCCACCGGGGGTTCGTCGTCGCACGCCCCGGGCCTGGTCTTCCAGACCAACCCCTCCAAGACCATGACGGAGATGGCCCGTTACACCGTCGAGAAGTTCCGCTCCCTCGACGTCGACGGGCAGCCCTGCTTCCTCCAGGTCGGCGGCCTGGAGGTGGCCACCACCCCGGAGCGCGTCACCGAACTCCGGCGGCGCCACGGCTGGCTCGCCTCCTGGGGCATCGAGTCCCGGCTGCTGAACACCGAGGACTGCGTCGCACAGCACCCCCTCGTCGACCCGGACAAGGTCCTCGCAGGCCTCCACGTGCCGACGGACGGCCTCGCCAAGGCGGTCCTCGCCGTCGAGGCGCAGATCCGCCGGGCCACAGAGCGCGGCGTCCGCTTCCTCGCCCGCCACGAAGTCCTCGACGTCCAGCAGGCCGAGGGAGAGGTGACCGGCGTCCTGACCGACCAGGGCGAGATCCCCGCCGACATCGTCGTCTGCTGCGCCGGCATCTGGGGCCCGAAGATCGCCCGCATGGCCGGCATGAGCCTCCCGCTCACCCCGCTCGCCCACCAGCTCGCCTGGACGGGCCCCGTCCCGGCCCTGGCCGGGCAGACGCAGGAGGCGGTCCGCCCGATCCTGCGCCACCAGGACGCCGACCTCTACTATCGCGACCGCTTCGACCGGCTGGGCATCGGCTACTACGGCCACCGCCCGATGCCGGTGTCCGCCGACGACATCCTCTCCGTGGACGAGGCCGACGAGATGCCGTCCGTCCTGAAGTTCACCGAGGAGGACTTCGAGAGGGCCTGGACCGAGACGCAGTCACTGCTCCCGGCGACGAAGGACGCCAAGGTCGAGGAAGGCATCAACGGCCTGTTCTCCTTCACCACCGACGGCCTGCCCCTGCTGGGCGAATCCCCGGACGTCAAGGGCTTCTGGGTCGCCGAGGCCGTCTGGGTCACGCATTCCGCCGGCGTCGGGCGGGCCATGGCCGAATGGCTGGTCGACGGCTACTGCTCCTCCTTCGACCTGCACGAGTGCGACGTCAACCGCTTCGAGCCGCACCAGCTCTCACCGGAGTACGTGCTGGCCCGCGACTGCCGGAACTTCGTGGAGGTCTACGACATCCTCCACCCCCTCCAGCCGTCGGGGGACCCGCGCCCGATCCGCACCAGCCCGTTCCACACCCGCCAGCAGGAGCTGGGCGCCTTCTTCCTGGAGGCGAACGGCTGGGAGCGGCCCCAGTGGTACGAGGCCAACGCCGGGCTGGTCGAAGGCCGCTCCATCGTCACCCCCAACGACTGGGCCGCGCGGTACTGGTCGCCCGTCGTCGCCGCCGAGGCCCAGACCACCCGCGAGACCGTGGCGATGTACGACATGACGGCCCTCAAGCGGCTGGAGGTCAGCGGGCGCGGCGCCGGTGAGTTCCTGGAGCGGCTGTGCACCGGCAAGGTCGCCAAGTCCGTCGGCTCGGTGACGTACACGCTGCTCCTCGACCACGACGGCGGCATCCGCAGCGACGTCACCGTCGCCCGGCTGGCTCCCGACCTCTTCCAGGTCGGCGCCAACGGCAACCTGGACCTCGACTGGTTCACCCGGCACCTCCCCGCCGACGGCACGGTCCAGGTGCGTGACATCACCCCCGGCACCTGCTGCATCGGCCTGTGGGGGCCGCGCGCCCGCGACGTCCTCCAGCCGCTCACCGACGCCGACTTCTCGGCGACCGGCCTGAAGTACTTCCGCGCCAAGCGCGCCCACATCGGCTCCGTGCCGGTCACCGCGATGCGGCTGTCGTACGTCGGTGAGCTCGGCTGGGAGCTGTACACCACCGCGGACCTGGGTCTGAAGCTGTGGGACACGCTGTGGCGGGCGGCCGAGCCGCTGGGCGGGATCGTGGCCGGGCGGGGCGCGTTCAACAGTCTCCGCCTGGAGAAGGGCTACCGGTCCTTCGGCACGGACATGACGTACGAGCACGACCCGTACGAGGCCGGCGTCGGCTTCGCCGTGAAGCCCGACAAGGACGACTTCGTGGGGAAGGCGGCGCTGGAGCGGCGCAAGGCCGAGGTCCGGCGGAAGCTGACCTGTCTCACGATCGACGACCCCGAGGCCGTCGTCATGGGCAAGGAGCCGGTGTACGACGGGGACCGTGCGGTGGGGTACGTCACCAGTGCGGCGTACGGCTACACGATCGGCAAGGGCATTGCCTATGCGTGGTTGCCGGTGGAGCTGGCCGCTCCGGGGACGGTTCTGCAGATCGGGTACTTCGACCAGTCCGTCGAGGCGGTTGTGGCTGAGGAGCCGTTGTTCGATCCGTCCATGTCCCGGCTTCGTGGGTGAGTTTCTCGTGTGCCGGTGCGTCGTGGCTTGTCGCGCAGTTCCCCGCGCCCCT
>NZ_WWIC01000015.1:0-30419 GCF_009872555.1 Streptomyces sp. SID5643 | reverse complement strand
CGCGCCGAGGGTCACTGGCACGGTCCGTTCCGCCCTCGCCGGGCGCTGAGGCGGTGGGTGGCCATCACCGGCCGGGGACGGCTTCGGCCGCGGGAGCGCACAGCGCCGCCGCCGTCACCAGCAGGGCCGCGCCCAGGGCCACCAGCACCGGCCGGTGGCCCACCAGCTCGACCAGGGCCGCCCCGGCGGCCAGCCCGGCCACGTTCGGCGCGTACACCAGCGTGTGGGCGGTGGCCGTGACCCGGCCCAGCAGCACACCGGGCGTCTCGCGCTGCACGGACGTCAGCGCGGCGATCAGCACGGCGGGCAGTCCCGCGCCGATCGCCGCGCTGCACACGAGCGCCACCGGGTCGGACGGCACCGCCCGCAGCGCCACCGCGAGCGCCAGCAGGGCGATGCCGTACGCCCCGAAACGCCGGGCCCCCAGCCGGCGCAGGGCGGCGCCGGACAGCAGCCCGGCCGCGACCGACCCGGCGCCCTGCACGGCGTAGAGCACACCGGCGTACGCGGGGGAGTGCCCGAGGCCGTCGACGACGGCGTAGACCAGCGCGCCGTTCACGCCGGCGCACAGCATGGTGGCGCCGCCCGCCAGGACCAGGGGGCGCAGCACCGGGTGCGCCCACAGGTGGCGGACACCCCCGGTCGTCCCCCGCCCGTGGCCGTCCCGGGGCAGGACGGGCTCGTCCTCCCGCCCGCGCAGCGCCGCGTACAGGCCTGCGGCCAGCACGAACGTCGCCGCGTCCAGGAGGGCGACACCCGCGCCGCCGTACGCCGCGTACAGGCCCGCGCCCGCCAGTGGGGCCAGGAGTTTCATGCCTTCGGCGGCGGTCATGCGCAGGCCGTTGAAGTCGCCGAGCAGGGACCGGTCGACGGCGGTCGCCACGAACGCCGACTCGGCCGCGTCGTGGACGACGCCCGCCGCCCCGTACACGAACAGCACCCCGTACATCAGCCAGAGGCCGCCCGGTGCGTCGACGGTCACCAGGGTGAGCAGGAGGGCCCCGAGCAGCAGGTTCACGCCGATCAGCAGCGGCTTGCGGCGATGGGGGCACCGCCCGGTCGAGCGAAGCCGAGACCGGGGGAGGTCGGCGAGCGTGCCCAGCAGCGGCCCGGCCGGGTCGGCAGCCACAGGGCGAGCGTGCACAGCGCGGCCAGGCCGTCGGAGCCGGTGAGGTCCTTGACCCACACGCCCGAGGCCAGCCACAGGGCGGAGGTGCCGAAGCCGGAGACCACCACCCCCGCGAGGCAGAGGCCGGCGTCACGGTCGCGCAGGACGCGCAGGAGCGTCCAGGTCGTCTTGGTCGTCATGCCTGGTCATCGTGGGGCTGAGGACCGGGGGAACGGATCGGGCAGGTGCCTTAGAAGTGGCCCCCGTGGGCGGGCCGGCGATGAGTTCCGTTGCCGGCGTCGGTCCACCTTCCAGGACCACACTGCTGAGGAGCCCGCATGACCGACACGACCGGTACGACCCTCGACCTCGGACCCCAGACGGAGGAGCTGACGCGGCTGGTCGCCGGCGTCACCGACGAGCAGCTGTCCGGCCCGACCCCCTGTCCCGAGTACGAGGTGCGCCACCTGCTCGGCCACCTCGCGGGGCTGGCCGTGGCCTTCCGCGACGCCGGCCGCAAGGACCTGGGCGTCACCACCGACACCAGCCCCCAGTCCGCGCTCCCGGACCTCGCGCCCGGCTGGCGCGAGGAGCTGCCCAAGGTCCTCGCCGAACTGGCCGAGGCCTGGCGCGATCCGGCCGCCCGGACCGGCATGACCCGCGCCGGCGGCGTCGACCTGCCCGGCGAGATCGCGGGTCTGGTCGCCACCGACGAACTGGTCGTCCACGGCTGGGACCTCGCCCGCGCCACCCGTCAGCGCTACGAGCCCGATCCGGCCGCGCTGCGGGTCTGCCACGACTTCCTCGCGGCGTCCGTCGACGACCCGGGCCGCGGCGCCATCTTCGGACCCGTCGTCCCCGTCGGGCCGGAGGCATCCCTGCTGGCCCGGGCCGTGGGGCTCAGCGGGCGGGACCCGGAGTGGGCGTCCCAACCGTAGAAAGCGATTGCTGTTTCTTTGTCGAAAGCATTGACGAAGCCTGTGCGCCCTCCTACCGTCATCGCGTCGTACTTCGTACGTCATATATGAGACGCGATACGCGAGATCCGATACGCGATCCACCGAGACGCGAGATCCGAGAGGCGCACATGACCTCTGTGCCCACGCCGATCCCCTCCCGCACGCAGTACGTGCTGGAGGGGATCAAACACCGCATCCTCACCGGGCAGCTGACGCCGGGACAGGCGCTGGTCGAGACAGAACTCGCCGCGCAGTTCGGCGTGTCGAAGACCCCGGTGCGCGAGGCGCTCAAGACCCTCGCCGGGACCGGGCTGGTCGTGATGAGCCAGTACAAGGGCGTCACCGTGCGCCTGGTGGACGCGGACATGGCGCGCGAGGTCTACGACGTCCGGCTGCTGCTGGAGCCGGAGGCGCTGCGGCGCGCCGTGCGGCGCGGCGCCTCCCTGGACGTCGCCCGCGAGGCGCTGACCAGGGCCGACGCCGCCACCGACACCGCCGAACGCTCCCTCGCCAACCGGGAGTTCCACCGCGCCCTGTACCTGCCGTGCGGCAATCCGCTGCTCGGCCGGATGCTCGACGAGGTCCGCGACCAGGCCGCCCTGGTCTCCGCCGTCGCCTGGGCCGCCTCCCCCTCCTGGGAGCGCGAGGCCGGCGAGCACCGGGAGATCCTGCGGCTCGCGCTCGACGGTGACGCCGACGGCGCGGCGCGTGCCCTGCACTCCCACATCGCGTCCTTCGTGCAGCGCGCTTTCCCCAAGGCAGGACTGGAACAGGAAGGTCAGGAATGAGCAGCGTCGCGTTCGAGACCCAGCGGGCGGCCCTGGCCGACGTGGTGGCGATCCCGGTGACCCCGTTCGCCGAGGACGGCTCCGTCGCGCAGGACACCCACCGGGCCCTGCTGCGCCGCCTGCTCGACGGCGGCATCACGACCCTCACCCCGAACGGCAACACCGGTGAGTTCTACGCCCTGACCCCCGAAGAGCGCCGGCTCGTCACGGAGCTGACGATCGACGAGGCCGGCGAGCGGGCCGTCGTCCTGGTCGGCGTCGGACACGACATCCCCACCGCCGTCGCCTCCGCCCGGCACGCCCGGGAGCTCGGAGCCCAGATGGTGATGGTCCACCAGCCGGTCCACCCGTACGTCTCCCAGGCCGGCTGGGTCGACTACCACCGTGCCGTCGCCGAGGCCGTGCCCGAGCTGGGCGTGGTGCCGTACATCCGCAACGCGCAGCTCACCGGCGCCCGCCTCGCCGAACTCGCCGACACCTGCCCGAACGTGATCGGCGTGAAGTACGCCGTCCCCGACGCGGCCAGGTTCGCCGCGTTCGCCAGGGACGCGGGGCTTGAGCGGTTCGTGTGGGTGGCGGGGCTCGCCGAACCGTACGCCCCCTCCTACTTCTCCGCCGGTGCCACCGGCTTCACCTCGGGGCTGGTGAACGTCGCCCCGGCCGTCTCGCTGAACATGATCGAGGCGCTGCGCTCCGGCGACTACCGGGCCGCCATGAAGGTCTGGGAACAGATCCGCCGCTTCGAGGAACTGCGCGCGGCCAACGGCTCCGCCGACAACGTCACCGTCGTCAAGGAGGCCCTCGCCTCCCTCGGGCTGTGCCGCCGCGAGGTCCGCCCGCCGAGCAGGCCGCTGCCGGAGAGCGGGCGGGCCGAGGTCGCCGCGATCGCCGCGGGGTGGTCGATATGACCGGCAGGCTGCTCCCCGAAGAGCTCAGGAGCCACCGGTGGTACGGCGTCGAGGGGCAGTTGCGCACCTGGTCGCACAACGCCCGGATGCGCCAGCTCGGTTACGAGGCGGAGGAGTACCGGGGCCGCCCGGTGATCGCCGTCCTGAACACCTGGTCCGACATCAACCCCTGCCACGTCCACCTGCGCGAGCGGGCCGAGGCGGTCAAGCGGGGGGTGTGGCAGGCGGGAGGCTTCCCGCTGGAGTTCCCGGTCGCCACGCTCTCCGAGACGTACCAGAAGCCGACCCCGATGCTCTACCGCAACCTGCTCGCGATGGAGACGGAGGAGCTGCTGCGCTCGTATCCCGTCGACGCGGCGGTGCTGCTCGGCGGCTGCGACAAGTCGACGCCCGCGCTGCTCATGGGCGCGGCCTCGGCCGACGTACCGTCCCTCTTCGTACCCGCGGGGCCGATGCTGCCGGGCCACTGGCGCGGCGAGACCCTCGGGTCCGGCACCGACATGTGGAAGTACTGGGACGAGCATCGCGCGGGGAACCTGACCGACTGCGAACTGCGGGAGTTGCAGGGCGGGTTGGCCCGGTCGCCCGGTCACTGCATGACCATGGGGACCGCGTCGACCATGACCGCGGCGGCGGAGGCCCTCGGCATGACGCTGCCGGGCGCCTCCTCGATCCCGGCCGTCGACTCCGGGCACGAGCGGATGGCCGCCGCCTCCGGACGCCGTGCCGTGGAGCTCGCCTGGACCGCGCTCCGGCCGTCCCGGATCCTCACCCGCGAGGCCTTCGAGGACGCCGTCACCACGGTCCTCGGGCTCGGCGGCTCCACCAACGCCGTGATCCACCTGATCGCCATGGCGGGGCGCTGCCAGGTCGCCCTCACCCTCGACGACTTCGACCGCATCGCCCGGACCGTGCCGGTGCTCGCCAACGTCCGCCCCGGCGGACAGACGTACCTCATGGAGGACTTCCACTTCGCCGGCGGTCTGCCCGCCTTCCTCTCGCGGATCACCGACCTGCTGCACCTGGACCGGCCCACCGTCAACGGAACCCTGGGGGAGCAGATCGAGGGTGCCGTCGTCCACGACGACGACGTCATCCGCACCCGCAAGAACCCGGTCGCCGCCGAGGGCGGGGTCGCCGTGCTGCGCGGCAACCTCTGCCCCGACGGCGCGGTCATCAAGCACATCGCCGCCGAGCCGCGCCTGCTCAAGCACACCGGTCCCGCGGTCGTCTTCGACGACTACAAGACCATGCAGCGCACGATCAACGACCCCGGGCTGGACATCACCGCCGACAGCGTGCTGGTGCTGCGCAACTCGGGCCCCAAGGGCGGACCGGGCATGCCCGAGTACGGCATGCTGCCGATCCCCGACCGCCTGCTGAAGGAGGGCGTACGGGACATGGTCCGGATCTCCGACGCCCGGATGAGCGGCACGAGCTACGGCGCGTGCGCCCTGCACATCGCGCCCGAGTCGTACGTCGGCGGCCCGCTGGCCCTGGTCCGCAGTGGCGACTCGATCACCCTGGACGTCGAGGAGCGCTCCCTTCAACTCAACATCAGCGATGAGGAGTTGGAGAGCCGCCGCAAGGACTGGACCCCACCGCCCACCCGCTGCGAACGCGGCTACGGCGCCCTCTACAACGACCAGATCACCCAGGCCGACACCGGCTGCGACTTCGAGTTCCTGGCAAGGCCGGGCCAGGCCCCGGATCCCTACGCAGGCTGACTGCACCCACCCGAGGGGTGCGGGCCGTGTCGCTGTGCGGCTCCGCCGCGTGGACGCGACCAGCCGCAGCGGCCCCGCACCCGCCACGCACACCTCAAGTGGCACCCCAGCACCTCAAGTGGCACCCCAGCACCTCAAGTGGCACCCCAGCACAGCGAGAAAGCGCTTTCCGCCCCACGAACGCAAGCCGTACCCAGATCGGAGACCCTGTCATGGCCCAAGCCGCAGCCGTGGCGAAACCGCCCGCGCCACCCCGGCGGCGCCGGGCCTCCGCCACGCCGCGCAGGCTCCCGTACCTGCTGATCGCACCGGCCGCCCTGCTGATGCTGGGCTTCATCGCCTACCCGGTCATCAGCGTCTTCTACTACAGCCTGCAGAACTACAACCCCACCAAGCCGTGGCGGAACGGCTACGCGGGTTTCGACAACTTCATCCACGCCTTCACCAAGGACCCCGTCTTCTGGGACACCCTGGTCTTCAGCGCCAAGTGGGTCGTCGTCGAGGTCGGACTCCAGCTGCTGTTCGGTCTCGCGCTCGCCCTGATCGTCAACCAGACCTTCGTGGGCCGGGGCCTGGGACGCGCCCTGGTCTTCTCCCCGTGGGCCGTCTCCGGCGTGCTGACCTCCGCGATCTGGGTGCTGCTCTACAACTCCCAGACGGGCATCACCCGTTACCTCGCCGACCTGGGCATCGGCTCCTACGGCACCAGCTGGCTGTCGGACACCTCCACGGTGTTCCCGGCGGCGGTCGTGGCCGACCTGTGGCGCGGGGTGCCGTTCTTCGCGATCCTCATCCTCGCCGACCTCCAGTCCGTCTCGAAGGACCTCTACGAGGCCGCCGAGGTCGACGGCGCCGGCCGCATCAAGCAGTTCTGGCACATCACCCTGCCGCACCTGAAGGACGCCATCATCCTGTCCACGCTGCTGCGCGCGGTCTGGGAGTTCAACAACGTCGACCTGCTCTACACCCTGACCGGCGGCGGACCCGCGGGCGAGACGACCACGCTGCCGCTGTACATCGCCAACACATCCGTCGACGCCCACAACTTCGGCTACGCGTCGGCCCTGACCACGGTGGCGTTCGTGATCCTGCTCTTCTGCTCGATGGTCTACCTGCGGCTGAGCAAGTTCGGAGGCGAGAGCAAGTGAGCGTCAAGGAAGCCACCAAGGCCGCGCCCGCCCCCGTGCGTGCCACCCCCGAACCACCGCGCCCCGCCAAGGGCCACCGCGCCTGGGACGAGGCGCCCCGCTGGCAGATCTACCTGCCCCTGGGCATCTACCTCCTCTTCACCCTCGTCCCCTTCTACTGGATCCTGCTCTTCTCGCTGCGCCCGGCCGGCTCGACCTCGCTCGTGCCCTGGCCGATGACCTTCGACCACTTCGAGAAGGTCTGGACGGAGCGCAGCTTCGGCACCTACTTCGGCAACAGTGTGCTCGTCGGCGTCGCCACGCTGCTCATGACGACGCTCGTCGCGCTGGCCGGCGGCTACGCCCTCGCCCGGTTCGACTTCAAGGTCAAGCGGGCGTTCATGCTGGCCCTGCTCTGCTCCCAGTTCGTGCCGGGCGCGCTGCTGCTGGTGCCGCTGTTCGAGATCTTCGCCGAACTCCAGATGATCAACTCGCTCGGCAGCGTCATCCTCGCCGAGACGGTCTTCCAGCTGCCGTTGTCGATGATCCTCATCAGCAACTTCATCAAGAACGTGCCGTACTCCCTGGAGGAGGCGGCCTGGGTCGACGGCTGCAACCGCATGACGGCCTTCCGGATCGTGGTGCTGCCGCTGCTGCGGCCCGGTCTGATCGCCGTCGGCTCGTTCGCCTTCGTCCACTCCTGGAACCACTTCCTGTTCGCCCTGATGTTCCTGAACAACCAGGACAAGCAGACGATCCCCGTCGGCCTCAACTCGCTGATGAGCGCCGACAGCGTCGACCTGGGCGCGCTCGCCGCGGGCGGCATCATCGCGGCCGTGCCGGTCGTGATCGTGTTCGCCTTCATCCAGAAGTGGCTGATCACCGGCTTCAGCGCGGGGGCGGTGAAGGGATGAGGGCTGGACGACCGGCCGTCGCGGCCGGGCTGCCGGGGGTGCTCTGCGTGCCGGCGCACGCCGAGGCCCGGGACATCGGCCGCGCCGACCGGGCGGTGGCCCGCGGCGCGGGTGCGGGGAGGATCCCATGACCGGTCCCATGATCGACTCCATGAGCGAACCCCTGAACGACCGCCCGAGCACGCCCCTGCCCGTCGTCCTCGCCGGGGCCCGCGGGCACGGCCGCTGGCACGTCGAGAACATCCGCCGCCTGCAGAAGAAGGGCATCGTCCGGCTCGTCGGGATCTGTGAGCTGACACCGCTGACCGAGGAGGAACTGGGCGACCTGGGCGCTCCCGAGCAGTCCGCCGACTTCGGCGCCCTGCTGGACGCCACCGGCGCCCGGGTCGCGGTGATCTGCACACCGATCCCGACCCACACCGACCTGGCCCTCACGGCGGCCGAGCGGGGCGTGCACCTTCTCCTGGAGAAGCCGCCCGCCCCTTCCTACGCCGAGTTCCGCCGGATGGCCGACGGGGTCGCCGCTGCCGGGGTCGTCTGCCAAATCGGCTTCCAGTCGCTGGGCTCGCACGCTCTGACGGCCATCCGCGAGCTGATCGAGAAGGGCGCGATCGGCACGCTCGTCGGGCTCGGCGGCGCCGGTGCCTGGGTGCGCGACGAGGACTACTTCCGGCGGGCGCCCTGGGCGGGCAGACGGCGGCTGAACGGCGTCGAGGTGATCGACGGGGCACTGACCAACCCCCTCGCCCACGCCGTCGCCACCGCCCTCGCCCTGGGCGGCAGCACCCGCGCCGAGGACGTCGCCGGCATCGAGACCGAACTACTGCGCGCCAACGCCATCGAGTCCGACGACACCTCCTGCGTCCGGATCACCACCGCACAGGGCCACCCGGTCACCGTCGCCGCGACCCTGTGCGCCGAGCAGGCGGACGAGCCGTACGTGCTGGTGCACGGCAGCAGCGGCCGGATCACCTTCTGGTACAAGCAGGACCGGGTGCTGCTCCAGCGCGCCGGGCACGGCCCGGAGGAGTCCGAGCACGGCCGCACCGATCTGCTGGAGAACCTCGCCGAGCACCTCACCACCGGCGTGGACCTGCTCGTCCCGCCGGACGAGACGGGCGCCTTCATGAAGGTCGTGGAGGCCATCCGGACCGCTCCCGACCCGGCACCGCTGCCGGACACCGCCTGGCACCGCATCCCCGGCGAGAACCGCCGGGTCGTGCCGGGCATCGACGGACTCGTCGCGGCCGCCGCCGACACCCTCTCCCTCTACTCCGAGCTCGGCGCCCCCTGGACGCCCCCGTCGAACGAGGTGAGCACCCGATGACCAGCAACGACACCGCGGTCCTGCGCGTCGCGGGCCGGCCGGTCGGCCGGTACGTCACCCGCCCCGAGCTGCCGGCCCGGCTCTCCCCGCGCCCCTACCTGCACCCCGTCACCACCCTGGGCGGCACGGCCGTGACCGAACTCGCCCCGGCCGACCACGCACACCACCTCGGCGTCGGTGTCGCCGTTCCCGACGTCGAGGGGTTCAACTTCTGGGGCGGGCGCACCTACGTCCGCGACCAGGGCCCCACCGAGCTCGACAACCACGGCTCGCAGCGGCACGTCGCCTTCCAGCTGCGCGACCCGGACGGCTTCGTGGAGGAGCTGCGCTGGATGAGCGCGGGCGGCGAACTGCTGCGCGAACGCCGGACCGTCGCGGCCACCGAACTCACCGACCGGGCCTGGGCGCTGGACCTCACGTTCTCCCTCACCAACGTCACCGGGAACCCGCTGTCGATCGGCAGCCCCGCCACCAACGGGCGCCCGGGCGCCGCCTACGGCGGATTCTTCTGGCGGGCCCGCAAGGAGCCCTCCGCGCCGGAGGTCTTCACGGCCGTCGCCGACGGCGAGGAGACGGTCCACGGCCGCCCCGCCGACTGGCTCGCCCTGCGGGGCACCGCCTGGACGCTGGTCTTCGCCGGTGCCACCGAACGGACCCGCCGCGACCCGTGGTTCGTGCGCACCGAGGAGTACCCCGGCGTCGGCTCCTCCCTGGCGTCCGGCGAACGGGTGCCCGTCCCGCCGGGCGAGACCGTCGTGCGCCGGGTGGTCACCGTCGTCGCCGACGGCCGTCTCGACCGCGACGCCGCCGCGTCCCTCGTCCGCAAGGCGGTGAGCCCGTGACCTCCGGGACCTACCGCAATCCGGTCCTGAACGCCGACTGGTCCGATCCGGACGTCGTCCGCGTCGGCGACGACTTCTACCTGACCGCCTCCAGCTTCGGCCGCGCCCCCGGCCTGCCGATCCTGCACTCCCGCGACCTGGTCAACTGGACCCTGATCGGCCACGCCCTGGAACGCCTGGAACCGGCCGAGGAGTTCGCCACACCCCGCCACGACTGCGGCGTCTGGGCCCCCTCCCTCAGACATCACGACGAACGCTTCTGGATCTTCTGGGGCGACCCCGACCAGGGCGTCTTCCAGATCAACGCCCCGCAGATCAGGGGTCCCTGGACCCGCCCGCACCTGCTGAAGGCGGGCAAGGGCCTGATCGACCCGTGCCCCCTGTGGGACGAGGAGACCGGTGAGGCCTACCTGGTCCACGCCTGGGCCAAGTCCCGCTCCGGCGTCAAGAACCGCCTCACCGGCCACCGGATGCGCCCCGACGGCACCGGCCTCCTCGACGAGGGCAAGGTGATCGTCGACGGGGACCGCATACCCGGCTGGTTCACCCTCGAAGGCCCCAAGCTCTACCGGCACGACGGCTGGTTCTGGATCCTCGCCCCCGCCGGCGGCGTGGAGACCGGCTGGCAGGGCGCCTTCCGCTCGCGCGGCTTCTTCGGGCCGTACGAGGAGAGGATCGTCCTGGAGCAGAAGGACACCGACGTCAACGGCCCCCACCAGGGCGGCTGGGTGCGCACCCCGTCCGGCGAGGACTGGTTCCTGCACTTCCAGCAGCGCGGCGCCCACGGCCGGGTCGTCCACCTCCAGCCGATGCGCTGGGGCCCCGGGGGAGAATGGCCGGTGCTCGGGGACGACGGCGCGCCCGTCGCCGAGCACCCCCGGCCCGGCCTGCCGCCGCAGCCGCCCGCCGCACCCGCCACCGACGACGACTTCCCCGGCGGACGGTACGGCCGCCAGTGGCAGTGGACGGCCAACCCGGGCGACGGCTGGGCCACCCAGCACTCCGGGGACGGACTGCGGCTGACCTGCGTACGCTCGCAGGACGCTCACGACCTGCGGAAACTGCCCCATGTGCTGACCCAGCGGCTGCCCGGCACACCCTGCACCGCCGAAGTGGAGCTGCGGCTCGACAGCGACGAGCCCGGGGCCCGGGCCGGGCTCGCGGTCCTCGGGGACGCGTTCGGCTGGATCGGACTCCAGCGCGGCACGGACGGCACGGTCCACCTCGTGCACCGGTTCGCCGAGGCCGTGGCGGAGGGCGAACGCGACGCCGCCCACCCCCGGCCCGCCCCGGAGAGCCGGGCCCGGCTGCGGATCGAGATCGGTGCGGGGGCACGCTGTCGCTTCTCCGCCGACGTGGGCGACGGCTTCCGGCCGTCCGGTCCCGTGTTCGCCGCCACCCCGTGGCGTTGGGTCGGCGCCCTGCTCGGCCTCTTCGCCCTCGCGCCCCCCGGCCAGGGGCACGCCGGAGCGGCGGCCTTCACCCGGTTCCGGATCAGCGCCTCGTAACACCCCTGCCGTCAGCCTGTTGGGAGCCGCCATGACGCACCTCCGTAGCAAGCGCTTGTCGAGACCGGGTCGGCCCGGCATGGCCCTGGCCGCCGTGCTCGGCCTCGTCGCCGCGCTCAGCCTCGGGGCGATCGGGGACGCCCACGCGGGGCCCCCGGCGAAACCCGGGACCGCGGCGGCACCCGGTCCCGCCGCGGACCGCTGGACCGACCGGCCGCACGGCTTCGCCTCGCTCGCCGGCGGGACCACCGGCGGTGCGGGCGGCAGGGTCGTCACCGTCACCGACCAGGCCTCCCTCGCGAAGTACGCGGCGGCCGAGGAGCCGTACGTCATCCGCGTCAAGGGCACTCTGGAGATGGAGCCCTTCGGCCGGGAGATACCCGTCGCCTCGGACAAGACCATCATCGGCGTGAGCGACACCGCCGAGATCGTGCACGGCGGCTTCACCCTCGACCCCGGCACCCACAACGTCGTCATCCGCAACCTGACCATCCGCGACACGGCCGTCGAGGGCAACTGGGACTGCAAGGACACCGACTACGACGGCATCCGCCTGGACACCGCCCACCACGTGTGGATCGACCACATCCGGTTCTCGCGGATCTGCGACGGACAACTCGACATCCGCAAGGACAGCGAGTACGTCACCGTCTCCTACAACCAGTTCACGGACAACAACAAGACCTTCGGCATCGGCTGGACCCCGAACGTCAGGACGCAGATCACCGTTGACCACAACTGGTTCCGGGGCACCAAGCAGCGCAACCCGTCCGCCGACAACTGCGCCTACGCGCACCTCTACAACAACTACCTGTCGGCACAGCTCTCCGACGGCGACCCGGTCTGGACGTACGGCAACTGGGCGCGCGGCCGGACGAAGATGGTCATCGAGAACAGCTTCTACGACGGCGTCCAGCACCCGTACCAGGCCGACGCCACGGCGGAACTGGTGCAGCGCGGGTCGGTCCTGCGCGACACGACGGGCCGGCACGACGCCTGGGGCACGGCGTTCGACCCGCGGGAGTTCTACTCCTACCGGCTCGACCCGGCCGCGGCGGTGCCCGCGCTGGTGAAGCGGTCCTCCGGGCCGCAGCAGCGGATCGGCGGGCCGGTCACGCTGCACGTCCCGGGCGACCACCCGACCGTGCAGGCCGCCGTGGACGCCGTCCCCGAGGGCAACGACACCCCGGTCACCATCGCCGTCGCGCCGGGCACCTACCGCGAGAAGGTGTTCATCCCCGCGAGCAAGCCGAACATCCTGCTGCGCGGGACCGGACGCGACCGCTCCGACACCGTCATCGTCTTCGACACGCCCGCCGAGTACGGGGGGTCGACGGGGAGCGCCACCGCCCGGATCGCCGCGAACGACGTCACCGCATGCAATCTCACCTTCAGCAACGACTTCGACGAGGCCGCGCACGAGCTGAAGGGCGAGCAGGCCCTGGCGATGAAGACGACCGGCGACCGGATCGTCTTCGAGGACACCGCGTTCCTGGGCAACCAGGACACCCTGATGACCGACAGCCCGAAGCTCACCACCGCCAGCCGGGTCTACGTCCGCGACTCCTACATCGAGGGCGACGTCGACTTCGTCTACGGACGGGCCACGACGGTGATCGAGCGGTCGGTCATCCGGGCGCTGAACCGCGGTTCGGACTCCAACAACGGCTACATCACGGCGGCTTCGACGTGGAAGGGCAACCCCTACGGGTTCCTGATCACCAAGTCGAAGATCGTCAGCGACGCCCCCGCCGGGACCTACCACCTCGGCCGGCCGTGGCACCCGGGCGGCGAGCCGGACGCGGTCGCCCAGGTGCTGATCCGGGAGACCCGGCTGCCGGCCGCGGTCAAGTCCTCCCCGTGGACCGACATGAGCGGGTTCTCGTGGAAGGACGCACGGTTCACCGAACACCGCAACTACGGCCCGGGCGCGACGGTCACCGCCGACCGTCCGCAGATGAGCGACCGGGACGCGCGCTCCCACACCGTCACCGCCTACCTGGCGGGCACCGACGGCTGGGCGCCGCACATCCGCCACTGACCCTCCACACCCTCACGTTCCGCAGGATCCAGAAGAAGAGAGCCGACCAATGAAGATCAGCAATCGCACCAGCAGCAGAGGCGGGCGCCGCACGTCGGCGGCCGTCGCCCTCGGGGCCGTGCTCGCGCTGACCGCGACCGCCTGCGGCGACGACGGCAGCGGAGCGGGCGGCGACAAGGGCGCCGACGGAAGCGGCAAGGGCAAGATCGTCTTCTGGGACAACAACGGCGGTGTCCGCACCGAGATCTGGAAGGAGGTCATCGCCGACTTCGAGAAGGCCAACCCGGACATCAAGGTCGACTACGTCGGGATCGCCTCGACCGAGTACCAGTCGAAGGTCGACACCGCGATCCAGGGCGGCGGCCTGCCGGACGTCGGCGGCGTGGGCGCGGCGATGCTCGCGGGGTTCGCCGCGCAGGGCGCGCTGGAGCCGCTCGACGAGCGACTCGGCACGTCGTCGCTGAACGGCAAGCTCAACAAGGACATGGTCGAGTCGCTGAAGGCCGCCGGCGGCGGGGACGACAAGCTGTACTCGATCCCCACCTCCGCGAACAACGGTGTGCTGTACTACCGCACCGATCTGTTCAAGAAGGCGGGGCTCCAGGAGCCGACGACGTGGGACCGCTTCTACGAGGCCGCGAAGAAGCTGACGAACGCGGGCAAGAACGAGTTCGGCTACACCATTCGCGGCGGTGCGGGTTCCATCGCCCAGGCACTGGACGCCATGTACGGGCAGTCCGGCATCACGTCGTTCTGGGACGCGAGTGGTGAGAAGACCACGGTCAACGACCCCAGGAACGTAGCGGCGCTGGAGAAGTACGCGGCGCTGTACAAGAAGGTCACTCCGGCCGCCGACCTCAACAACGACTTCACCAAGATGGTCGCGCAGTGGGACTCCGGCACCATCGGGATGCTCAACCACAACCTCGGGTCGTACCAGGACCACGTGAAGGCGCTCGGCCCGGAGAAGTTCCGCGGTATTCCGCAGCCGATCGGTGCGGGCGGCAAGCGGGTGCAGGTGTCCAACCCGGTGGACGGGCTGGGGCTGTTCAAGAGCGGCAAGAACAAGGACGCCGCCTGGAAGTTCATCGAGTTCGCCACGTCCAGGGCGGAGAACTCGAAGTTCAACGAGGCGGCGGGGCAGGTGCCGTCGAACACGGACGCGGCGAAGGACCCGTGGATCTCCAAGGCCGAGCCCACGAAGCTGGCCGCCGACGCCTTGTCGGACGGGTCGACGACGATCGTGCAGCTGCCGTATTACCTGCCGGACTGGAACACGATTTCCAAGGCGGACAACGAGCCGAACTTCCAGAAGGTGCTGCTCGGGAAGACGAGCGCGAAGGAGTTCCTGGACACGATGGCCGATCAGCTGAATGCCGCGCAGGAGGAATGGAACCAGCAGAACGGCTGATTCTGGATATCGCCGTGGGGCGGCCCGTGGATTATCAGGGCGCGGGCCGCCCGTGGTTGTTCGCGCGGTTCCCCGCGCCCCTGAGGCGCGGCAGCCATCCCCGTTGAAAGGAACTCTGCGTGTCTCTCAGTCGTAGACAGATCGCTGTCGCCGCGGCCGCCGTGCCGTTGGCCTTCTCCACGGCCGGAACCGCTCACGCCGGCGCACGTCGCAGCCCAACCCTCTTTATTGCCGGTGATTCCACCGCCGCCCAGAAGTACAAGGACGCCGCGCCCGAGGCCGGGTGGGGCATGGCGATTCCGTTCTTCTTGCAGAACTCCCGGCTCGTCGTCTCCAACCATGCCGTGAACGGCCGGAGTTCGAAGAGTTTCGTCGACGAGGGGCGGCTGAGGGGGATCCTGTCCGCCATCCGGCCCGGGGACTTCCTCCTCGTCCAGTTCGCGCACAACGACGAGAAGGCCGAGGATCCCGCCCGGTACACCGAGCCCTGGTCGACGTATCAGGAGTACCTGCGGATGTGCCTCGACGGTGCCCGGGCCCGTGGAGCGCGGCCCGTGCTCGCCACCTCCGTGGAGCGCCGGCGGTTCGACGCCGCCGGGAAGGCCCTGCCGACGCACGGGGAGTACCCGGCAGCCATGCGCGCCCTCGCCGCCGAGGAGCGCGTCGCGCTGCTCGACATCCAGGCGCTGTCGCTCGCCCTGTGGCAGCGGCTCGGGGCCGAGGAGACCAAGAAGTACTTCAACTGGACGGCGACCGAGCAGGACAACACGCACTTCAACCCGCCCGGTGCCGTCGAGGTGGCCCGGCTCGTGGCGCGGGAGCTGCTGCGCACCCGGGTGCTCGGGCCGCGGGACGTACGGCGGCTGGACGAGCGGATTCCGCAGTCCTGGATCACCTGGCCGGAAGCCGCCGCGTAACACCCCCGACGAAGACGGAAGAGAGCCGCACCATGAACGCACGCAACTGTCATGATCATGTCATAGCGAGAACCGCCCTGCTCATCGGCTGCACCGCGCTCGTGCTGTCCCTGAGCGGCACCGGTGCCCAGGCCCAGCCGCGGGACATCGCGCGCCAGACCCTCGGCGCCGGCGACGGATGGGGCTCCCACGGCACCGGCACCACCGGCGGAGCGACGGCCGACGCCCAGCACGTCTACACCGTCACCACCTGGGAGCAGTTCCGGGCCGCCCTGAAGGACGGCGGGACCGCGCCCAGGATCATCAAGGTCAAGGGCGTCATCGACGCCGTCTCCCGGGGCTGCGACGCGTTCGCGGCCGAGGGCTACGACTTCCGGAAGTACCTCGCCGCCTACGACCCCGCCGTCTGGGGCCACGACAAGCCGGTCAGCGGTGAGCAGGAGGACCTGCGGGCCGCGTCCGCCGCCGCGCAGGACGGGACCATCAAGGCGGCCGTGCCCTCCAACACCACCATCGTGGGCGTGGGGAAGGGCTCCGGGATCCGCGGCGGCAGCCTGCAGATCAAGGGCGTGGACAACGTCATCGTCCGCAACCTCGCCTTCGAGGCCCCGATCGACTGCTTCCCGCAGTGGGACCCCACCGACGACAACAGGACCGGCGCCTGGAACAGCGAGTACGACGGGATCGTGGTGTACGGCTCCACGCACGTGTGGGTCGACCACAACACGCTGACCGACGGCCGCTACCCCGACAGCGCGCTGCCGTCCTATTTCGGCAAGACCTACCAGCAGCACGACGGGCTGCTCGATGTCGTGCGCGGCTCCAACCACGTGACCGTGTCCTGGAATTCCTTCAAGGACCACGACAAGACCATGCTGATCGGCAACAGCGACAGCGCCACCGCCGACGACACGGGCAAGCTGAAGGTCACGCTGCACCACAACCGCTTCGAGGGCATCGTCGAACGGGCGCCGCGGGTGCGGTTCGGGCAGGTCGACTCGTACAACAACCACTTCGTGGTCACCAAGGGCCAGAAGTGGGGCTACGTCTACGGCATCGGCAAGGAGTCCCGGCTCGTCGCCGAGCACAACGCGTTCACGCTGGCGCAGGGCATCAGCCCGGCGAAGATCCTCAAGAAGTGGAACGAGGCGCCGGTCACCGCGGCCTCCAACATCGTCAACGGCAAGGCGGTCGACCTGATCGCCGTGCACAACGCGGAGATCCCCGGGGAGACGCTCCAGCCGGGCGCCGGCTGGACGCCGACCCTGCGCGCGGACGTCGACCCGGCGCAGGCCGTCCCGGGCATCGTCGACGCCCGGGCAGGCGCCGGCCGCCTCTGCTGATCCGCCCCGACCGGCCGGGGCGGCCCGCATCGCACCCCCGCCCCGGGGCGGGCCCGCCCCGGCCACATCCCACCCCCGCACCCGCCGCACCGCGAAGGAGCATCCGCATGCTCGCGCAGCCCGACCCTTCCCCCTTCTCCCGCCGGGGGTTCCTCGCCGCGAGCGCCGCGGCGGGCACCCTCCTCGGCCTCGTCCCCGGCCCCGCGCGGGCCGGCACCCGGCCGCGACCGTTCGGCCGGTACGGATCGCCCGCCGCGCGCCGCGATCCCCGGACCCTGTACGTCCACCCGGACGGAGCCGGTGACCACACCACGGTCCGCGATGCCGTGGCCGCCGCCGACGGCAGTGGATACACGCTGGTCATCGCGCCGGGCGTCTACCGGCAGACCGTCGCCGTCGATCGCACCCGCACCGGGATGACCTGGGTCGGGGCGAGCGAGGACCCCGGCGACGTCGTGATCGTGTACGACAACGCGGCCGGAACGCCCAAGCCCGGCGGCGGCACCCACGGCACCACCGGCTCGGCCACCGCCACCGTCCAGGCCGACGGCTTCACCGCCCGCTGGATCACCTTCGCCAACGACTGGCTGCGCGCCGACCACCCCGACGTCACCGGCACCCAGGCCGTCGCCCTCAAGGTCCAGGGCGACCGCTCCGCCTTCCACCACTGCCGGTTCCTCGGCCACCAGGACACCCTGTACGCCGACTCCATGGCCCTCGGCACCTTGGCGCGCCAGTACTTCACCCACTGCTACGCCGAGGGCGACGTCGACTTCGTCTTCGGACGGGCGACCGCCGTCTTCGACCGGTGCCACTTCCGGACCCTGTCGAGGACCGACCTGGTCGGCGCCCCCTACGGGTTCGTCTTCGCGCCCTCGACCGCGGGCGCCAGTCCGCTCGGCTACCTGGTCACCAGGAGCCGCGTCAGCAGCGAGGCCCCCGACGGCTACTACAAGCTGGCCCGCCCCTGGGTGCCCAGCTCCGACCCCACCGCCCGGCCCATGCTCACCGTGCGGGACACCTGGCTCGGCCCCGGCATCGACGCGGTGGCCCCGTACACCACCATGCGGGATGCCCATCCCTGGCAGAGCATGCGGTTCGCCGAATACCGGAACACCGGGCCGGGGGCTGTCGTCTCCGTTCCGGAGAACAGGCCGCAACTGAGCGTCTCCCAGGCCGCGTCGCACACCAGGGCCCGCTACCTCGGCGACTGGAGGCCCTGTGCGTAGGGCCGCGGCCCTCCTCCCCGGTGGGTGCACGCTCTGGCCGGCCCCCGCGGCCTCCGCCGCCGGACGCGCCCCCGTCGGCTGGGCCTCGACCGGCTCCTGGTTCAACGGCAGGCCCGCCCGCCTGAACGCCGCGGCGAGCGCTCCCGGACTCCGGAGCGACGTCGGCCGGGACCCCGAGGGGAGGCCGCATGGACGTCCATGACGCGTTGGGGCGACGCACGTTCGTGGCCGGGGCGAGTGCCGCGCTGCTGGGCGGGGGAGCGGCGAGCGGGGCGGAGGCGGCGGTCGTGGACGCCCCGCTGCCCGATTTCCACCCGGCGCTGAAGGACGCCCTGACCTTCCCGCTCGCCTGGGGCCGGTCCCCGGTCCGCGACGTCCGTGCCTGGCGGCGGGCCGCCCGCGCCACCGTCGAGGAGCACCTCCTCGTCGAGCGGCAGGACGGGACGCCGTACGCACCGGAGTTCACCGGCCGCTCCCGGACGCGGGACTGCACCCGCGAGCTGGTCACCGTCACCCTCACCCGCTACGAACGGGTCCGCGGCGCCCTGCTCACGCCGCACGGACGCGGGCCCTTCCCCGCGGTGCTGCTCCTGCACGACCACGGCGCCCGGTTCGACATCGGCAAGGAGAAACTCGTCCGGCCCTGGTACGACGACACCCGTCTCGCCTCCGCCCGCGCTTGGGCGGACACGTACTTCAGCGGACGGTTCGTCGGGGACGAACTGGCCCGCCGCGGCTATGTGGTGCTCTGCCTGGACGCGCTCGGCTGGGGCGATCGCGGCCCCCTCGCCCACGAGCAGCAGCAGGCGCTCGCCGCCAACTTCTACAACCTCGGCTCCTCCCTGGCCGGGCTCATGGCCAGGGAGGACCAGCGGGCCGCCGCCTTCCTGGCGGGACTCGACCGGGTGGACGCCCGGCGGGTCGCGGCCGTCGGCTTCTCCATGGGCGCCTACCGGGCCTGGCAGACCGCGGCCCTCAGCGACCACGTGGCGGCCGCCGCGAGCGTCTGCTGGATGACCGGCCTGAAGGAGATGATGGTGCCCGGCAACAACACCCTGCGCGGTCAGTCGGCGTACTTCATGCTCCACCCCGGCCTCGCCCGGCACCTCGACATCCCCGACGTGGCGAGCATCGCCGCCCCCAGGCCGATGCTGTTCTTCGCGGGCGGACGCGACACGCTGTTCCCGGCCGAGGGCGTGCGGGCCGCGTACGGCAAGCTGCGTGCGGTCTGGCGCTCGCACCACGCCGAGGAGCGGATACGGATGAAGACGTGGCCGGAACTCGGCCACGTCTTCACCGATCGGATGCAGGACGAGGTCTTCAGCTGGCTCGACGACGTCCTGTGAGGCTCACCGCCGCACCGGCTGGACGCCCTCCAGCGTCGGCACCACCGGCCTGATGCTGCCGTCGGCCGCGAACTCCAGGCGGTCGACGGTGGTCTCGCGGTGCATGCCGTCGCCACCCGGCCGGCCGGGCCCGTTGAGGGCGAAGCGGTGGTACACGGCGTACCAGTCGTCGGTGCCGGGGGTGTTCACCACCGAGTGGTGGCCGGTGCCGAGGATGCCGTACTCGGGCCGCTTCTGAAGGATCGTCCCGCGCTTGGTCCACGGGCCGAGCGGGGAGGGACCCGTCGCGTACGCCACGTGGTAGTTCTCGCTGCGGGTGTCGTCCTCGGACCACATGAAGTAGTACGTGCCCTTGCGCTTGATCACGAAGGAGCCCTCGCGGAAGTCCGCGGGGGTGATGTCCTTCACCTTCGAGGCGTCGAAGGACACCATGTCGTCGTTCAGCGGCACCACGTATCCGTGACCGTTGCCCCAGTACAGGTAGGCCTGGCCGTCGTCGTCCGTGAAGACCGCCGGGTCGATCATCTGGCCCTTCAGCGAACCGCCCTTGGTGACCAGGGGCTTGCCGAGCGCGTCCTTGAAGGGGCCGGCGGGGGAGTCCGCCACCGCCACGCCGATCTGCTGCTCGGCGCAGAAGTAGAAGTAGTACCTGCCGTCCCGCTCGGCGATCGCGGGTGCCCAGGCGTTCTTGTCGGCCCAGGTCACGTCCGGCCCGAGGTCGAGGATGACGCCGTGGTCCTTCCAGTTGACCAGGTCCTTCGACGAGTACGCCTTGAACCGGGTGCCGCTCCAGCCCGGGAAGCCGTCCGTCGTCGGGTAGATCCAGTACCGGCCGTTCAGGTAGTGCACGTCGGGGTCGGCGTTCAGGCCGGGCAGGATCGGGCTGCGGGTGCGCACCGCCTCGACCGTCCAGGTCCGCCGGGTGCCGTCGGCGGCCGTGACCGTGTACTCCTGCGGTGTGCGGAAGTCGCGCCGGGTGCCGGACTTCGGGTTGAGCTTCGCGCCCTCACCCACCCACAGCTTCGGGGCGAGGCCGCGCAGGTCGGCGTCGGGCCGCATCGGCAGCACGACCTTCGAGGCGCTGTCCGTGACGATCGCGTACCCCTTCTGGTGTTTCGCCGTCGCGTCCACCACCGAGGCGGGCGTGGCCGGGTAGGCGGCCAGCAGGCGGTCGTACTCCCGCTGCGTCACCGGAAGCACCGTGCCGTGCCGGGGGCTCGCCGGGAGCTGGTAGTCGGTGGACGGGGTCCACTTGCCGGAGGCGAGGTCGGTGGTCTCGAAGGGGAGGTAGCCGCGGCCGCCGTACTCGTCGATGAACAGGTACCACTTCTTCTCGGTGTTCGACTTGAACACCGTCGGGCCCTCGCCGCGGTCCATCGCGCCCTTGCCGATGCAGTCGGCCACGAAGTCGTACGTCGTCGAGGTCAGGGACGTGGACCTCTCCCCGGTGATGAACTTCGAGCAGGGGCTGGAGGAGCCGGGGTCCCGCTCGTCCTTGGTGTAGCGGTAGTACTCGTCCTTGTACTTCACGACCGTCGAGTCGATCACCGAGTAGCCCGGGTCGTTCCAGACCTTCGGCTCGCTGAAGGTGCGGAAGTCCTTCGTCGTGGCGTACAGCATCTTGTTGTACGTGCTGCCCTTGTGGTCCGGGTCGTCGTCGGCGTACAGCTTCGACGCCCAGAAGACGACGTACGCGTCGAGCTCGTCGTCCCAGTAGGCCTCCGGGGCCCAGGTGTTGCCCGCGCTGTCCGGGGAGACCTTCACCAGGCGCTGGTCGGTCCAGTGGATCAGGTCGGTGGACTCCCAGACCATGATCGACTTGCTGCCGTGCCGCTGCACCTGGTCCCAGCTGCCGCTGGAGTTCTTGTACATCCGCAGGTCGGTGGCGATCAGGTAGAACTTGTCGCCCTCGGGGGAGCGGATGACGAACGGGTCGCGCAGGCCCTTCTCGCCGATCGTGGACGTCAGGACCGGCTTGCCGGCGTTCAGCTCGCGCCAGTGCAGCGGGTCGTTGCCGCGGCTCAGGGCGTAGCGGATCTGCTCGCCGTCGGCCGTGCCCTCGCCGGTGAAGTAGGCGAAGAGATAGCCGGCGTACTTGCTGTGCTTCACGGGTCGGGCTCCGGGGTCTGCGGTGCTGGGCGGTGCCGTGAGGAGGGTCGTGAGGAGGCCGGTCAGGGCCAGGAGGGGCAGCAGGAGCGTGCGGGCGATGCGGGGGCGCATGACACTTCCTGTCGGAGTGTGGGGGATTCTGTTGGACAGCGGCCCTCGGAGTGTCACCGGAGGGACGCAGGGCGTCAACGGGTCGGCGTGCGGCCCGTGGTTCCGAAACTTTCGGGACAGCGGCGCCTCCGGTACACGTGACGGCGGCAACCCTTTCCGGCGCGGGCGGCGACTGACGGACGGGAAACGGGCCGGAGCGGACCCCTCCGAACCGTTTTCCGTTCCCGGCCCCCCAGGAAAGGAACGCCCCGTGCCGCCGAGCACCGGACGCCATCGCACCCGTACGCTCTCCGTCGCCGCGGCCGTGGTCTGTGCCGCGGGGGCCGGCGGCGTCGGCCTCGGGCTGACGACCGGCGGCGCCCGGGCCGCCTCGACGACGGTCACCGTCTCCTCCGCGGCCCAGCTCGAAGAGGCCGTGCGGAACGCCGCCGCCGGCACCGTGATCCAGGTCCGCGGCGGTACCTACCACCCGTCCGCCCCTCTGGAGTCCGGCGCGAACGGCACCGCTTCCGCGCCCATCACCCTGCGGGCGTACGACGGGGAGAAGGTGCGGATCGACGGGTCCCGACTGCCCGCCGGCTCCTGGCTGGCCGGGATCAGCGGCGACCACTGGACCGTCCAGGACCTGGCGTTCGTCAACTCCCCGGCCCAGGGTTTCGTCGCCACGTCCTCGGTCGGCGGGATCTTCAGAAACCTGGTCACCGCGGACAACGGCGACTCCGGCTTCACCCTGCGCGGCGACGGCACCACCGGCAACCTCGTGCAGAACCTGGACAGCCACGGCAACTACGACCCGGCCGGCCACGGCCGGAACGCCGACGGCATCGCGGTCACGTTCGGCTCGGGGACCGGGAACAGGATCACCGGAGCCCGGCTCCACGGCAACGCCGACGACGGCCTCGACCTGCGGCAGTTCTCCTCGCCGGTGACCATCGAGCACTCCTGGGCCTTCGGCAACGGCGAGAACCGCTGGAGGGACACGGCGTTCGAGGGCGACGGCAACGGCTTCGAGCTGGGCGGCGGGGGCGTGGCCGCCGCCCACGTCGTCACCGGCAACGCGGCCTGGGACAACACGCGGCACGGCTTCACCGGGAACTCCAACACCGGCGCCGTCGCCCTGCACCGCAACACGGCCTACGCCAACGCCGGGAACGGCTTCTCCTTCGCCACCGGTACGGTCCGGCTCGGCGGGAACCTCGCCGTCGGCGACAAGGGCGGAGCGGCGAAGCTCGGCCCCTCGGCGGTCTCCGCCGGCAACACCTGGGACAGCGGCACCGCCACCCCGTCCTTCCATTCGACGGACCCGGCCGGCACGTACGGAGCCCGCCGGGCGGACGGGTCCCTGCCCGGGACGGCGTTCCTGACGACCGGCTCCACCGCCATCGGCTCGACGATGGACTGACACCCCTCCGCTCAGGGCGACGCCCCCGTCGGTGCGAAGCGACGGGGGCGCCCTGCCGACCGGCCGAGGGGGGCTCGACCGGTACCGTCCGGCCGTCCGGAGGGGGGCTCCGGAGGGCCGAGGTGCCGGGACGTCCGGCTGGGGGGCCGGACACCCGGCGTTCCGGTCGGCCCAAGGGGGGACGAGGGCCGGCCGGAGTCACAGGGGGGGGCAGCGCCTACTGGTAGTCGATGTCGGACGCCTTGAACGTGCAGCTCCTGCCGTCCGGGCCGGGCGGCGTCAGCTCCTTGGGCTCCTTGCCCGTGTTGTTTCCCTCGAAGCGCACACAGGTCTTGATCTTCTTCTTGCTGTCGTCGTGGATACGGATCCCCGACAGCGTCGCCGTGTCGCCGTAGTTGGCGTTCACGCCGACGATCGAGTTCATCGGCGCGGTCACGTCGATGTCGCTGAGCACGATCGTGCGCTTGTACTGCGTCGTGCAGTTGCCGCAGGAGCGGACCAGCTTGCCGGCGTTCCGGACCTGGAAGCCCGACACGTTCAGGGTGCCCGCGCCGTTGAACTGCAGCACCTTGTCGTCGGCGTCCTTCGCGCCGCCGCCGATCACCCTGTACACCGCGGAGGCGGACTTGCCCTTGAAGCTGGCCGCGTCCTCGCCGACGTCCAGCCACCACACGTTCTGCAGGGTGCACGTGCCCTTGCAGTGCACGCCGTCGGCCGCGGGGGTGCCGATGACGACGTTCTTCAGGATCGCGCCGTCGGCCAGCTCGAAGATCGGGTCCTGGCCCTCGTCCTGGTTGTCGTTGCCGAGCGCGCCGGTGCCGTAGAACATCTTCATCCCGCCGTCGCGCACACCGGAGACCGGGATGGTCTTCGGTACGGGCGTCTTGCCCGTGTCCGTGGGCCAGGAGGACGCGGCGCCCGCCGTCGACAGCATCGACGTGGTGACGATCGCCGCTCCCGTGATGCCGAACGCGGACACCGCGGCGATCACCGTCCGCCGCTTGGTGACGCCGCGGCGGTGGCGGACGCGTCGTTCTGCTGGTGCAGTCATGTACCGGTTCCTCGGATGGGTGACGCTTGCGCCTGGTGGTCGCCACCGGCGAAGGAAAGGTTGCCGCGTTCTTCGGAGGTTTTTCACCGGCCGTCGTCCACGGCGGCGAAGGAACCGCCCACCGACAGCTGCCGCGAACCGGCGGCGGCCGTCACCGAGTACCGGTCCCCGCCCGCGTCGCGGCCGCCCCGGGCATGGTTGAACTGCCCCGCGAACACCCACTCGCCCACCGGGACCGTACGGCCCTCCTTGAGGGTCCAGGTGTAGACGAGGAAGCCGTCCCGCTCGGCCACCGTGAGGGTGAAGTCGGTCTCGGGCAGGGAGCGCCAGGCGCCCGCGTCGGAGACCCCACCGGTCTGGGCCACCTCCAACCGCACGGTCAGCGCGGTCAGTTGCTCGCGGGTCTTGAGGGTGACATTGCTCTGCGCCCAGAAGTCGTTGCTGTGCGGGTCCACCGAACCGTCCGACCGCAGCGGTCCGTCCTGCGGGCCGGCGGACGGCCGCTCGGCGGCCGGGGCGCTCGGCGTGTTCGACGGCGGCGGGCTCGACTCGCGACGCTCGGGCGACCGGCTCGGCGCCGGCTCCACCGGAGGCGCGGGTGCCCGGCTCGTCGCCTCCGAGGACGGCGTGGGCGTCGCCGAGGTGGCCACTTCCTGCTGCCGCGGGGCGGTTTCGTCCTTCACCGCCGATGCCACCGCGTAACCGCCCACAGCCAGGACACCGGCGACCGCGGCCGTCGCACCGGCCACCCGCATCCAGCCGAACACCGGCGGACGCGTCGCCCGGTGGCCGGAAACGGCCGGACCGGCCATGCCGCGCTCGATCCGGGCCAGCATGTGCTCCCGGTCCGGCTCGTGCGCCCCGGCCGCCTCGTGCAGCCGGGCGCGCAGCTCCTCGTGCACGTCCCGCCGCATGCTCATCGGTCCCTCCCTCCGCCCTCACCGGTGCGCACGCCCTCCACGGCGGGCGAGCGGCGCGGGGCACCCAGCGTCGCGTGCATCCGCTGCGGCACGCCCCGCGTCCCCAGCAACCGCTGGAGTTCGGCCATTCCCTTCGAGGTCTGGCTCTTCACCGTACCCACCGAGACGCCGAGGGCGAGCGCGGTGTCCTTCTCCGACAGGTCGAACGCGTGCCGCAGCACCACACAGGCCCGCTTGCGGAACGGCAGCCTGCGCAACGCCTCCTGCACGTCGACCACGCCCGGGATGTCCGGGTTCTCGGTGTTCTCCTCGCGCTGTGACCAGAACAGGGCGATACGCCGCCGCTCGCGCACCGCGCTGCGGATGCGGGTACGGGCCAGGTTGGCGACCACACCACGGGCGTACGCCACCGGATGGTCGGCCGCGCGCACCCGGTCCCAGCGGTGCCACAGCGCCAGCAACGCGTCCGCCGCCAGGTCGTCGGCGGTATCCGGCTCGCCCGTCAGCAGATGGGCGAGCCGGGACAGTTCGGTGTAGTGGCGCTCGAAGAAGGCGTGGAACTCCACGGAGGCGGCGTCGTCGACGGCTCTGCCCACGGGCGACCTCTCCTCGCAGCGGCTCCGGGCGCTCCCGGCCGGGGTGCCCTGTGTGGGTGTCATGTAGATGACATGTGATCATCCGGGGAAGTCCGGACGAGACCGGGAAGCGTAGCAGCGATCGTCGGGTGGTTCGTACGGAGCTTCGAACGTCGTATGGCAGGCCGGACTTCGATTTCGTAACACGAACAAAACCTGAACGTGGTTCAGCACGACGAAAATCCAGCCAGCACCCGCACACCGATCACCCAGGCACCAAGGAGCACGCGCCATGTCCGAATCGCAGAAGGTGGCCGACCGGTCCGACGCCGCGCCACCAGCGGCGAACAGCGTCGACCGGTTCTTCAAGATCTCCGAGCGGGGGTCCACCTTCGGCCGGGAGATCCGTGGCGGCTTCGCCACGTTCTTCACGATGGCCTACATCCTTGTCCTGAATCCCATCATCCTGGGCAGCGCGAAGGACAAGTTCGGGCACCAGCTGGACGCCGTCCAACTCACCACCGCCACCGCCCTGGTGGCCGCCGTCATGACGATCATCATGGGCGTCGGCGGCAACCTCCCCCTGGCGCTCGCCGCCGGACTCGGACTGAACGCCGTGGTCGCCTTCCAGATCGCCCCGCTGATGAGCTGGGACGACGCGATGGGTCTGATCGTCCTCGAAGGCCTGCTGATCTGTGTGCTGGTGGTGACCGGTCTGCGCGAGGCTGTCATGCACGCGATACCCCAGCCGCTCAAGCAGGCGATCAGCGTCGGCATCGGCCTGTTCATCGCCTTCATCGGCTTCGTCGACGCCGGGTTCGTCAGCCGCATCCCGGACGCCGCCAACACCACCGTGCCCGTCCAGCTGGGCGGCACCGGCACCCTCGCCGGCTGGCCGATGCTCGTCTTCTGCCTCGGCGTGCTGCTGACCGTCGGACTGCTCGCCCGCAAGGTCAAGGGCGCCATCCTCATCAGCATCGTCACCATGACCGCGCTGGCGATCGTGATCAACTCCCTCGCCGACATCAAGTCCTGGGGCCTGACCACACCTTCCTGGCCGGACAAGCTCGTCGACGCCCCCGACTTCGGGCTCATCGGCGACTTCGACCTGTTCGGCGCGTTCAGCGCCCCCGGCGTCGGCGTCATCACCGTCGTCCTGCTGATCTTCACGCTGATCCTGTCCGACTTCTTCGACACCATGGGCACGGTCGTCGGCATCAGCGCCGAGGCCGGCCTGCTCGACGAGGAGGGCAAGGTCCCGAACCTCGGCCGGGTGCTGCTCATCGACGGTGCCGCCGCGGTCGCGGGCGGTGCGGCCTCCGCCTCCTCGGCGACCTCCTACATCGAGTCCGCCGCCGGTGTCGGCGAGGGCTCGCGCACCGGCTTCTCCAACCTCGTCACCGGCGGCCTGTTCGGCCTCGCGCTGTTCCTGACCCCGCTGCTCACCATCGTCCCGCTCCAGGCGGCCGCCCCCGCCCTGGTCGCCGTCGGCTTCCTGATGATGACCCAGGTCAAGCACATCGACTGGGACCGCTACGACATCGCCATCCCGGCGTTCCTCACCATCGCCGTCATGCCGTTCACCTACTCCATCACCAACGGCATCGGCGCCGGCTTCCTCGCCTACGTCGTCATCAAGACCGTCCTCGGCAAGGCCAAGGAGGTGCACTGGCTGCTCTGGGGGACCTCGGCGCTGTTCCTCGTGTACTTCGCGATCGACCCGATCGAGCAGCTCCTCGGAGCGAAGTGACGCCGGACGCCCGGTGACAAGAGGACGGGCCGCCCCCGGGGGGAAGGGGGCGGCCCGTCTCGTCTGTACAGACGGCTTACCGGCGTCGGGGGTTCAGTCCTTGAGCGCCGCTTGCATCATCGCCTTGGCGACCGGCGCCGCCAGGCCGTTGCCACTGACCTCCGAGCGGGCCGCGTCCGACTGCTCGACCATGACCGCCACGGCGACCTCCTTGCCCGACGAGTCGGACTTGCCGTACGAGGTGAACCAGGCGTACGGCACCTGGCTGTTGTTCTCGCCGTGCTGGGCCGTGCCCGTCTTGCCGCCCACGGTCGCGCCCGGCACCTGGGCGTTCGTGCCCGTGCCCTTGCTCACGACCGTCTCCATCGCCGACTGGAGCTGCTCGGCGGTCGAGGAGCTGACGATCTCCTCGGTGCCGGCGTCGTCGTAGTCCCGCAGCACATCGCCACCGCTGTCGGTGATCTGCGCGACCATGTGCGGCGACACCAGCTTGCCGCCGTTGGCGATGGCCGCGGACACCATGGCCATTTGCAGCGGTGTGGCGGTGACGTCGAACTGGCCGATGCCCGTCAGGGCCGTCTGCGACGGGTCCATGTCCGACGGGTACACGCTCGTGTAGGCCCGGACCGGCACGTCCAGCTCGTCGTCGTCGAAGCCGAACTTGTCGGCCATCGCCTTGACCTTGTCCTGGCCGAGCTTCACGGCCATCTTGGCGAAGACGTTGTTGCACGAGTACTCCAGCGCCGTGCGGATCGTGGCGTTCGTGCAGGGCGCGTTCGGGTTCTCGTTCGTCAGGTCCCGGCTGGTGCCGGGCAGCGTGTACGGGTCCGGGCTGTCCGTCCGCTCGTCCACCGACGCGTACAGCCCGTCCTCCAGCGCGGCCGCCGCCACGACCAGCTTGAACGTCGAACCGGGCGGCAGCGGCTGCCGCAGCGCGCGGTTGACCAGAGGCTTCTCCGGGTCCGCCGTGAGCTTCTGCCAGGCCGCCCCCGCGGTGTTGGCGTCGGTCAGTGACGAAGGGTCGTACGACGGCGTCGACACGACCGCGAGGATCTTCCCCGTCTTCGGGTCGATCGCGACGGCACCGCCCTTCTTGTCGCCCAGCGCCTCGTAGGCCGCCTTCTGCACGTCCGGGTCGATGGTCGTGACCACGTTGCCCGGCTCGGCCCGCTGGTTGGTGAGCGTGTCCATCACGGACTTCAGCCGGCTGTCCGTGCCGTTGAGCAGATCGGTGTAGATGCCCTCCAGCTGAGTCGGGGCGTACGCCTGCGACGCGTATCCCGTCACCGCCGCGTACAGCGGACCGTCCGTGTACGTCCGCTTGTACTTCAGATCGCCCGTCCTCGTCGGCGCCGAGCCGGTGACCGACCGGCCGCCCACGATGATGTTCCCGAGCGGCGCCGAGTACGTCTCGATCGCGTTCCGCCGGTTGTCCTTGTCGTCTGCGAGCGCCCGGCCCTCGTAGAACTGCACCCAGGTCGCCCTGACCAGCAGAGCGAACACCAGCAGCAGCGCGAAGACGGAGGCGCGCCTGATCGTCTTGTTCATTCCGAACAGGAGGACGAGTCACGCCGGGCGGATCGTTCCCGTCCGTCCCGCTTTCTCATGCGTCGGGCCGGTTTTCTCATCCGCCGTTCAGAAAACCGGCCTCGTACGCCGCGATCACCGCCTGCGTGCGGTCCCGGGTGCCGGTCTTGCCCAGGACCGCCGCGACGTGCGACTTCACCGTGGCCGCGCCGACCTCCATCCGGCGGGCGATCTCCGCGTTGGTCAGCCCCTGCGCCATGTGCCGCAGCACCTCCCGCTCGCGCCCCGCGAGCTTCGCCACCCACGCGGGCGGCTCCGGGCGTGCGCGGGCGTGCTCGGCCGCGAGGGTGCGCACGGCCGCCGGGAACAGCAGGCTGTCGCTGCGCGCCACCAGACGGACGGCCTGCACCAGCGTGTCGGCGTCCGACCGCTTCAGCAAGAACCCGGCCGCTCCGGCCCGCAGCGCGCCGTACACGTAGGAGTCGTTCTCGAACGTCGTCACGACGACGATCCGCGGCGGCTCCTCCACCGTGGCGAGAATCTGCTCGGTGGCGCGGATCCCGTCGGTCTCCGGCATCCGGACGTCCATGAGGACGACGTCGGGCCGCACCTCCCGCACCACCGACACCGCCTCGGCGCCCGTGGCCGCCTCGCCCACCACCTCCAGGTCCGGCTCGGCGGACAGGATGGCGCGCAACGCGGTGCGCACCATGCGCTCGTCGTCCGCGAGGACGACACGGATCGGGGCCGTGCGGGTCATGCGGGTCCTCTCGTGCGGGGCCTGTCATACGGGTCTGTCATGGGCAGCGTCGCGTGCAGCCGCCAGGTCTGCGTCCCGGTCGGTCCGGCCGTCGCGGTGCCGCCCAGCAGCCTGGCCCGGTCCGCCATGCCGCGCAGCCCGTGGCCGCCCCCGGCGCGGGAGGGCGCGGGGCCGCCCACCGGGTTCTCCACGGTGATCTCCAGTGCTCCGCCCGTCACCGTGATCCGCAGCTCCACCGCGGCCCGCGCACCGGCGTGTTTGAGGGCGTTGCTCAGCCCCTCCTGCACGATGCGGTAAGCCTCGCGGGAGAGCAGCGGGGGCAGTGCCTCCGGGTCGGCGTCCACGGTCGCGCGCACCCGTTGTCCGCCGGCCCGGGTACGCCGCAGCAGGCCGTCGAGGTCGGCGGCGAGGGTCGGCGCCGGGGCCGTGCCGGGGGCGTTGCCCTCACGCAGCACACCCAGCACGGCGTCCAGTTCACCGACGGTGCGCCGGGTGGTGTCCTCGATCGCGGCGAGGGCCTCGCGGGCGAACTCCGGGTCGCTGTCGAGGACCCGGCGGGCCGCGCTCGCCTGGAGGGTGACCGCGCTCAGGGCGTGACCGACGGCGTCGTGCAGCTCCCGCGCCAGCCGGTTGCGTACGGCCAGGTCGGCGGCGCGTGCCTCGGCGGCGGCGAGCCGCTCCCGGGGCGTGGGACCGAGCAGCGGGGGCGCCCAGCGGGC
>NZ_WWIC01000127.1:0-9409 GCF_009872555.1 Streptomyces sp. SID5643 | reverse complement strand
GAGGGCGGCCTGCGGCGTTTCCTGACCTCGGTGGCGGAGGCGTTCGTCCAGGGCGTCGATGTGACCTGGCCGGCACTCTTCGACGGTACCGATGCCCGCGTCATCGACCTGCCCACCTACCCCTTCCAACGCCAGCACTACTGGGCACCGGCCTCGCCCGCCGGCACCGGCAGTTCCGCTGCGGCCCGCTTCGGTATGACCTGGGAGGAGCACCCGCTCCTCGGCGGTGCGCTGCCGCTCGCGGAGTCCGGTGAGCTGCTGCTCGTCGGGCGGATCTCCCCGGCCTCTCACTCCTGGATCGCCGACCACACCGTGGCCGGGACCGCCCTGCTGCCCGGGACAGCTTTTGTCGACATGGCACTGCACGCCGCCGCGGTCGTGGGCTGCGCGGGCGTGGAGGAGCTGAACATCGAGGCCCCACTGCCGGTGCACGGCGGCATCCGGCTCCAAGTGGTGGTCGACGAGCCCGACTCCTCCGACCGGCGCCGCGTGAGCGTGTTCGCGCGGCCGGAGGCGGAAGACGGGGACACCAGCCAGTGGACCCGACACGCCGTCGGCGTACTGGCCCCCTCCGCTGCTCCTGACGCGGGCCGGCCGCAGTGGAGCCGCGCGGCCTGGCCGCCGAGCGGTTCCGTGCGCGCGGAGGCGGCGGAGCTGTACGACAGGTTCTCCGCGCTGGGATACGAGTACGGCGAGGTGTTCGCCGGGGTCGAGGACGTCTGGCTCCGCGAGGGCGAGGTGTTCGCCGAGGTCCGCCTGCCCGCGGGCGCGACGCTGGACGCCGAGCGGTTCGGGGTGCACCCCGGCCTCCTCGACGCGGCTCTGCAACCCTGGCTGCTGGGTGACTTCGTGCCGCGGGCCGACGACGGATCTGTGCTGCTGCCGTTCGCCTGGCGGGGCATCACGCTGCATGGGACCGGTGCCAACGCGCTGCGGGTCCGCCTGGGTCCGGCCGGGGAAGAGGCCGTATCGCTCGAGGCCGTCGACCTCGCCGGTGCCCCGGTGCTGTCGCTGGACGCGCTGGTGCTGCGTCCACTCGCCCAGGACCGGCTGGTGGAACTGGTCGGTGGCACGACGTCCCCGCCGCTGTACCGCGTGGACTGGCAGTGGAGCCCGATCGTGAGTGTGGCGCCGCCGGCCACAGGGCTCTTCGCCCCCTCCCCGTCCGGTGCCACGCGCCGGTGGGCGGTTGTCGGGGAGGGCGGTGCGGCCGCACGGTACGCGACGGCGGACCCCGGGACGGGGTGTGTCGGCGTCTTCCCCGACCTGGACGCACTGCGTACGGCGCTGGACTCCGGAGCGGACCGCCCCGACATCGTCCTCGCCGACTTCGGGGCCCGGCCCGGCACCGCCGCACCGCATGGGACGGCTCTGGCCGACGGGGTACGGGACACGGCTCGGCGGGGGCTCGCCCTCGTACAGGGCTGGCTGTCCGACGAGCGTTTCGCCGCCGCACGCCTCGTGGTGCTCACCGAGCACGCCGTCGCCACCGAGGCAGATGCGCGCCAGGTGGACCTGGCCGGATCGGCGCTGTGGGGGCTGATGCGTTCGGTGCAGACCGAGCACCCCGACCGCTTCGTCCTTGTCGAACACGACGGGCAGGACACCTCGTACCAGGCGCTGCCCGCCGCGCTCGACAGCGGAATCCCTCAACTGGCCGTTCGTACGGGAGAGATACGCACCCCCGGGTTGGCGGTCCTGCCGACTCCGGGAGACGAAGCCAGCGTGACGGGCACGGGGTTCGATCCCGAGGGCACCGTGCTGGTCACCGGCGCCACGGGCACCCTCGGCAGCCTGTTGGCCCGGCACCTGGTCACCGCACACGGCGTTCGGCATCTGCTGCTGCTCAGCCGCAGCGGGCGCGACGCCGACGGGGCCGCCGAACTTGAGCATGAACTCACCTCTCTCGGAGCCGAGTTCCAACTCCTTTCCTGTGATGCGGCGGACCGGGCGGCGCTCAAGGAGGCCCTCGCCACCGTCCCCGCCGCACACCCGCTGACCGCGGTGATCCACACGGCCGGTGTCCTCGACGACGGCGTCGTCGAGGCGCTGACCCCCGAACGGCTGGACCGCGTGCTGCGCCCCAAGGCGGACGCCGCACTGAACTTGCACGAGCTGACCGCGGGAATGCCGCTGAAGGCGTTCGTCCTGTACTCCGGGGCGGTCTCCCTGCTGGGCGGGGCCGGACAGGCCAACTACGCGGCGGCCAACGCGTTCCTGGACGGCCTGGCCCAGCACCGGCATGCGCAGGGGCTACCCGCGGTGTCCCTGGCATGGGGACTGTGGAGCGCCGCCAGCACGTTCACCGGCCACCTCGGCGAGGTGGATCTGCGGCGCATGGAGCGGTCCGGCATCGCGCCGCTCACGAACGAGCAGGGTCTCGAACTGTTGGACCGGGCACTTGGTGCCGTCGCCGGCGGGGATGCGCCGCAGATCTGCGTGATGCGGCTGGACACGGCGGCGCTGCGCCGGCAGGCCGCCGCACACGGGGCCGCTTCGGTGCCCCTGCTGCTGCGTACGCTGGCGGCGCCCGCCGTACGGCGTGGCGCGGCGCGAACGGGCCGTGGCGATCGCGCGGCGTCCGCGGTCACGGACCCACTGAGCCGGGCACAGGCCTTGCGGGACCGACTGGCCGGGCTGGACGCGGCGGGAAGGCGGGACGAAATCCTGGCAGTGGCCCAGGCGCAGCTGGCCGACGTGCTGGGCTTCACCGACACGACCGCGGTCGACCCCGTCCGCTCCTTCCGCGAGATCGGTCTGGACTCGCTGACCGCCGTCGAGCTGCGCAACCGGCTCGGTGCCGTCACCGGACTGCGGCTGCCGTCGGCGCTGGTCTTCGACCACCCCAACCTCGATGCGCTCGCGGGCCACCTGGCTGAGCTCCTCGCGGCGGAGGGCCGGGACGACGCGGGCGCTGCGGCGCTGTCGGGCATCGACGCCCTGGACCGGGCGGTCCGGGGGATGGCGGACGACGACACGCGGCGTGACGCCGTCCGCCGACGTCTCACGGAACTGCTGGCGGTGGTCGGCGACGCCCCCCGGGACGGCGACCGCAGCACACGAACGGCCGTCGGCACGGGAAGCCGCGGCGCGCAGGCCGGCCCCGACCTGCTGGGGCGGCTGGACTCCGCCTCCGACGAGGACCTGTTCGCGTTTATCGAAGACCAGTTGTGAGCGGCACGACGTGCGCGTCCCGCACCCGCACCGAAGCGCGCCGCAGCAGGCGCGCTTGCACCGACACGAGCACGTAGCCAGGAGGGTCCGGTCGATGACGGCCAACGACGACAAGATCCGTGACTACCTGAAGCGGGTTGTCGCCGAGCTGCACAGCACGCGCCAGCGGCTGAACGCTCTGGAGGACAACGCCCGTGAGCCCATCGCCATCGTGGGGATGAGCTGCCGACTGCCCGGCGGGGTGACCACCCCCGAGAGCCTGTGGGAACTGGTCGACTCCGGCACCGATGCCGTCTCGCCGTTCCCCGACGACCGGGGCTGGGACCTGGACGCGCTCCACCACCCGGAGTCGGGAGCCGTCCACTCCCGGGAGGGCGGTTTCCTCCATGACAGCGCCGACTTCGACGCGGAGTTCTTCGGCATCAGCCCGCGCGAGGCCGTGGCCATGGACCCGCAGCAGCGGCTCCTGCTGGAGACGGCCTGGGAGGTGTTCGAGCGGGCCGGCATCGACCCGGGCTCCGCCCGCGGCTCGCGCACCGGGGTGTACGCGGGTGTCATGTATCACGACTACGGCGCCAGGCTGAGGGAGATCCCGCCGGGTCTGGAGGGCTACCTGGTCAACGGGAGCGCGGGCAGCATCGCCTCGGGCCGGGTGGCCTACACCCTCGGGCTGGAGGGTCCCGCCGTCACCGTCGACACGGCCTGCTCCTCGTCACTGGTCGCCGTGCACCTGGCGGCGCAGGCGCTGCGGCAGCGGGAATGCGACATGGCGCTCGCGGGCGGCGCGACCGTCCTGTCCACCCCCGACCTGTTCATCGACTTCGCGCGACTGGGCGGCCTGGCCTCCGACGGGCGCTGCAAGGCGTTCTCCGACGCGGCCGACGGCACCAGCTTCGCCGAGGGCGCCGGAATGCTGCTCCTGATGCGTCTGTCGGACGCGGTGGACAAGGGCCACACCGTACTGGCGGTCATCCGCGGCTCCGCCGTCAACCAGGACGGTGCCAGCAACGGCCTGACGGCCCCCAACGGCCTCGCCCAGCAGCGGGTGATCCGCGAGGCGCTCGCCAACGCGGACCTGGGCCCCGACCAGATCGACGCGGTGGAGGCACACGGCACCGGAACCCGGCTCGGCGACCCCATCGAGGCACAGGCCCTGCTGCACACGTACGGCACGAGCCGCAGCCCCGAACGGCCGCTGTGGCTCGGCTCGCTGAAATCCAACATCGGCCACACCCAGGCCGCTGCCGGCGTGGCCGGAATCATCAAGACGGTGCTGGCGATGCGCCACGGACGGTTACCCCGCACCCTGCACGTCACCCGTCCCTCCAGCCGGGTGGACTGGACGGCGGGCGCGATGGAACTGCTCACGCAAGCACAGGACTGGCCCGGCCAGGGGGACGCCCCGCGCCGCGCCGGCGTGTCCTCCTTCGGCGCCAGTGGCACCAACGCACACCTGATCCTGGAGGGCGTCCCGGACGGCGACGACACGGCGGCGGCGGAGCGCGAACCGTCCACCGGCGGCGGCGCCTGGCCGCTCTCGGGCCGGACCGAGGCGGCGCTGCGAGGCCAGGCCCGGAGACTCCACGACCATCTCGCCGCCCGCCCCCACGTGTCACCCGCCGCGGTCGGGCGGACGCTGGCCCGCTCCCGTACACCGTTCGAGCACCGGGCCGTCGTCCTCGGACAGGACACCACCGCACTCCTGAGCGGCCTCAGGGAGCTGGCGTCCGGCGCGGCGCACGGACCCGGAGTGATCACCGGCCGGGCCGCACGCGGACGCCGTACCGCACTGCTCTTCACCGGGCAGGGCAGCCAGCGGCCGGGCGCCGGCCGCCGGCTCTACGAGCGATACGAGGTCTTCGCCCGTGCCCTGGACGAGACGGCCGCGGCACTCGACCGGCACCTGGACCGCCCGCTGCGCGAGGTGATGTTCGCGGAACCGGGCAGCGCGACGGCCAGTCTCCTCGACCGCACCGAGTACACCCAGCCCGCGCTGTTCGCCCTGGAAGTCGCCCTCTTCGAGCTGGTGAGTGCCTGGGGCCTGCGCCCCGACGCACTCCTGGGACACTCGGTCGGCGAGCTGGCCGCCGCCCACGCCGCCGGAGTGTTCACCCTGCCCGACGCCGCCCGCCTGGTGACGGTGCGGGGCCGGCTGATGGGCGAGCTGCCGACCGGTGGCGCCATGGCGGCGATCCAGGCCGGCGGCGCGGAGATCGAGGAGACGATCACGGCGCTCACGGCCCGTGGGCCGGCGCGCGTCGCCGTCGCCGCACTCAACGGGCCCGACGCCACCGTGATCTCGGGCGACGAGGACGCGGTCGCCGAGCTCGCCGCACTGTGGCGGGAGCGGGGCCGCCGCACCAAGGCGCTGCCCGTAAGCCGCGCCTTCCACTCGCCGCACATGGACGCCGTACTGGAACCGTTCGCCCGGATCGCGCGCGACATCTCCTACGCCGAGCCGCGCATCCCGGTGGTCTCCAACCTGACCGGCGAGGTCGCGTCGGCCGCGCTCCTGTGCACCCCGGAGTACTGGGTGCGCCACGCGCGCGAGGCCGTGCGCTTCAGCGACGGCTTCCGCACCCTGCGCGACCAGGGAATCGACACTTTCGTCGAACTGGGACCGGACGGCGTGCTCTCCGCCCTGGGGCGCGACTGCCTGAGCGAAGAGGAACTGGACGCCCCGCACCAGGACGTCTCGACGGAACGTGACACGGCCGGTTCGCCCGCCGACGGGCAGGAGCGTCCCGTGCTGATGGTGCCGCTGCTGCGCCGGGACCGCGACGAGACGACCACCTGCCTCGGGGCCCTGGCCACCATCCACACCCACGGCGTTCCCGTCGACCTCGCGGCCGTGCACGGTGACGGCGACGGATCCGCCGTCGACCTCCCCACCTACGCCTTCCAGCGCACGCGTTACTGGCTGGACGTCCCAGCCCCCGCCGGCCTCACCACCACCGGTCTGGAGCCTGCGGACCAGCCCCTGCTCCCGGCCGCCATCGACCTGCCCGACGGGGAAGGCACCGTACGGACCGGGCTGCTCTCCGTCCGCAGCCACCCGTGGCTCGCCGACCACCGCGTCCAGGACCGCACCGTGGTACCCGGAGCGGCCCTCCTGGACATCGCCGCATGGGCGGGCACCGAAGAGGGCTGCCCCCGGGTCGCCGAGCTGACCTTCGCCACGCCCCTCGTCCTGCCCGAGAGCGGAGAGGGGGTCCGGCTGCGCGTGACGCTGAGCGGCCCCGACGCGGAAGGCATCCGTACGATACGCATCGACTCCCGGCCCGCCGACGCCGCTCGGGCGGCCGACACCCCCGCCGACTGGATCCGGCACGCGTCCGGCACCCTCGCCCCCGCTACCGACGAGGCTGATGATGGTGCCGACGTGCCGGCGGAACTGCTCGGCGTCTGGCCCCCGGCCGACGCGACGCCCGTGGCCCTCGACACGGACGCCGTCGCGGCCGAGTACCGGCGTCTCGCGGACGCGGGCGTGACGTACGGCCCCGTGTTCCGGGGACTGCACGCCGTCTGGCGGCGCGGCGAAGAGCTCTTCGCCGAGGTCCGGCTCCCCGGCCAGGCGGCCGCCGACGCCTCGCGGTACGGCGTGCACCCGGCCCTGCTGGACGCTCTGGCGCACGCCACCGGGTTCGGCGAGCAGTTCACCGAGGCCCGCGGCCTGCTGCCGTTCTCGTGGAGCGACGTCCGGATCCACGTCCGCGGCACCGACTCCCTGCGCGTACGGATCGCCCCGGCGGGACCCGACGCCGTGACCGTCGCGGCGGCCGACCCGGCGGGACGCCCGGTCCTCGCCGCCCGCTCACTCACGCTGCGCCCTCTCCCAGCGAACCAGTTCCAGAGTCCGCAGGCGGGGAGCACACCGCTGTACGGACTGGAGTGGATCTCGGCCTCCGCTCCGGTCACCGGACACTCCGGTCCCAGGCCGGCGGAGTGGGGCGTCCTCGGCGATCCCGGCCAGGCCCTCCTTGAGGGCGTACGCGACGGAGCACAGGCACCCGTACGGACCTACGACGATCTGGCCGCGCTCGCGGCCTCCGACACGCCCCTGCCCGACCACGTCCTGGTGGAGCTCGGCCACAGCGGGGACGATCTTGCCGCAGGCGCCCACGACCTGGCCGAGCGTGCACTGGCCGTGGTGCAGGGCTGGCTGGCCCACGCCCGCTTCACGGACGCACGACTGGTCGTGCTGACGCACGGGGCGGTGGCGGCCGGCACCAGCGCGGTCCGCCCGGCCGCGGCCGTCGCCTGGGGACTGCTGCGCAGCGCACAGTCCGAGCATCCTGGCCGCTTCGTACTGGTCGACGCGGACCCGTCCGACCCGGCTGCCTCCTACCGCTCCCTGTCGCGGGCCGTCACCTCGAGGGCGTCCCAACTCGCCTTGCGCGGCGACGAGATCCTTGTACCCCGACTCACCCACGGAGCGAACGGGCAGGGCGCTGCTGCCGGTCGCCTCGGCGACGCCACCGAGCCGCGGGGGGCGGCCCTGAGGCCCGCCCCGTCAGGGAACCTTTCCGGCCCCTGGCGCGCGGACGGCACCGTGCTCGTCACGGGCGGAACCGGAACGCTCGGCAAGGCCGTGGCCCGGCACCTCGTGACCAAGCACGGCGTCCGGCATCTGATACTCACCGGCCGGCGCGGAGCGGACGCCCCGGGCGCGGCCGGGCTGGCCGCCGAACTCACCGAGTCGGGCGCCGTCGTGAACATCGTCCGCTGCGACGCCGCCGACCGCTCGGCGCTCGAAAGCGTCCTGGCCGCCGTCCCCGCCGCGCACCCGCTCACCGCTGTCGTGCACACCGCCGGTGTGCTGGACGACGGCATCGTCACGGCGCAGACCTTCCAACGGGTCTCGGCAGTCCTGCGGGCCAAGGCGGACGCGGTCACACACCTGCACGAACTGACCCGGGAACTGGACCTGTCCGCCTTCGTCCTCTTCTCGTCGGCCGCGGGAACCCTCGGCAGTCCCGGCCAGTCCGGCTACGCGGCCGCCAACAGCTTCCTCGACTCGTTCGCCGCCTGGCGGCGAGCACAGGGCCTGCCCGCCGTATCCCTGGCCTGGGGCCTGTGGGGCGACGGCGGCGACGGCGGTGGCGCAGGGGCCGACGGCATGGGAGCGAGCCTGGCCGCCGCCGACCTCGCACGGCTGCGCCGTTCCGGCATCCTGCCCCTCGACCCCGCCGAGGCACTGGAACTGTTCGACGAGGCCTGCGGCCCTTCCAGGACCGAGGCCGTGTTGCTGCCGATCCGCCTCGACCTGAACGGCCTGCGTGCTCGTTCGGCCCGCGGCACCGTACACGCAGGCGTGGTACCCGAAGTGCTGCACGCCCTGGTGCCCCCGCCCGCCGGTGCCGGCCCCTCGTCCGGTGCGGGCACGCCGGACCCCGCGGCGGGCCAGGAGCCCCCGACCACGGCCGCGGCATCCGGCACACTGGCCGAACAACTCGCCAGGAAGCCGCGCGGCGAGCGGCTCGCCGTCATCAGGGAGCTCGTGCGCACCGAGATCGCCTCGGTGCTCGGGCACGCGGACGCCCAACGCGTCCAGCTCCAGTTCTCCTTCAAGGAAGCCGGATTCGACTCCCTCACCGCCGTCGAACTCCGCAACCGGCTCACCGCCGTCACCGGGACAAGGCTCCCCGCCACTCTGGTCTTCGACCATCCGACGCCCGCGGCGCTCGTCGAGCACCTGGAACAGGAACTGCCGAAGGGCGGCCAGGAACTTCCCGCGGACGTCCCGGCGGTTCTGGAGGCACTCGACCGGATCCGGGACGGACTGGCCACCGCTGTCACCGACGACAACGGCCGCGCCCACGTCGCCGAACGCCTTCAGGAGCTGCTCGGCACGCTCGCCCCGCCGGTGGCCGGCGCCCGCCCGGTCGACGGCTCGAACAGTCACGACGGGCAGGACCCCGATGAGCTGTCGGTCGGCGAACGCCTCGCCGCCAGCACCGACGACGAGCTCTTCGACCTCTTCGACAGCGACTTCCGATCGAAGTAGCCCAGAGCCCGCTTGCCGCCACTGCTCTCCCGCCCCCGCCGCCCGCCCCACACCCCTGGAGAACAGCACCATGTCTTCCGAAACGCCTGCCACCAATGAAGAAAAGCTCCGCGCCTACCTCCGCCGCGCCATGTCCGACCTGCACGAGGCCCGCGAGCAGATCCGCCGGACAGAGTCGGCCAGGCATGAGCCGATCGCGATCGTGGGGATGGGGTGCCGGTTCCCGGG
>NZ_WWIC01000126.1:0-14544 GCF_009872555.1 Streptomyces sp. SID5643 | reverse complement strand
GCACGATCACCGCGGCCGGTGCGCCCGGCCCCGGCACGAGTACCGCCGCCGTCACCACCGGCTGCCCTGCCGGCACGTCCGCCGTGCCCGGCCCGGCCTGCGCCCCGGCAGGGACCCCGACCGGAAGGCCGGCCGTGCTCGCCGGTGGTCTCACCTGCCCGGGCAGGCCGCCCCGGCCCACCCGCTCCGGCACCCGGGCCGGACCTTCGGCCGGCAGGGTGTGCGCGCCCGCCCCGCTCGGCGCCCGGGCAGGCCCGGCCGCAACCGCGTCCGGGTGCTCGTGCGTGAGCCGCTCCGTCGTGAGCAGGATCAGACCGCCCGCCGCGACCACACCGCAGCCCAGCGCGAGCACCGTGCCCGTCGTGCCGTAACGGAAGGTTTCTCCGAACATCGTGATGCCGACCGCGGCCGCCACCACCGGGTTCACGACCGTCAGCGTCGCCAGCGGGGCCGCGAGGCCGGCGCCCCGGTATGCGGCCTGGGACAGCAGCATGCCTGCTGTGGCCAGGACGCCGATCACGGCGAGGGACGGCACGTCCGCCGCCGACACACCGCCGGTCCAGTCGACCGCGACGGTCTTGGTGAACACCGAGGACATGCCGAACGCGATGCCGGAAGCGGTCGCCAGCAGCATGCTGCGCACGGCAGGGTGCCGGTGCGCCGCCCGGGCGGCGACCATCAGCGCCACGACCACGCCCGCGGTGACGACGGCGACGGCCACCCGCTGTGCCGTGTCCAGCGACCGCGCGTCGGACGCGGCGACCAGGGACAGCAGACCGGCGAGTCCCACCGTCGCCATGATCGCGCCCCGCCAGGCCGTGGCACCGGCCCTGCGGCCGACGAACAGCGCCGCCATCGGCAGGGCCACCACGATGGTCAGCGCGCCGAGCGGCTGGACCAGGCTCAGCGGCCCGTAGGCCAGCGCCACCACGTGCAGCACGCCGCCGAGGCCGTTCAGCCCGACCGCCGCCCACCAGCCCGGCCGCCGCAGCGGCGCGTACTGCTCGCCCGGCGACGACTCCGCCACCCGCTCCTGCACGATCGCCCCGCCCGCGTAGGCGAACGCGGAGACGAGGGACAGCAGGACGGACAACGCGAGGGCGCTCATCGGCTGCTCCTCTGCGTCAGGCGGGGGCGCTCGGCCCGGCGCGGCGAAAGGTGGGCTTTCATGACCAACACCCTGCCGTGTCCAGGTCTTCCCGTCGTCGTCCCTGAGCACTCATTGGGTCCTACTGCCGGTGGAGTACGCGGAGAACCCCGTCATCCCCAGGGTGGGTGAGTCCGGTCGGGGGCCACCGGGTCACATCCCCTAAGGGCCTTGGTACTACTGCTCCTCGTGGACCTTGACCCCGACCTCGCCGCGCTCCGCCCGCTCGCCGGCTTCTTCGTGCTGCGCACGGAACGTGCATCGGCCGGGTCCCTTCCCACTCTCGCACAGGCCTACGCCGCCACGTCACCGGATGTTTCGGTGAATCCCCTGATTTTTCGCGTACGGAAGGTCGCGACCGCCCTGCGCGCCCCGGAGTTGCGGGTCGCCGCGTCCGTGACCCACCAGGGACTCGCGGCCCGGCTCTGGTCGATCGCCCTCGGCTGCGCGGCGCTCTACGGCTCCGTCCCCGACCTCGACGCCCGGCTGCTGCACTGGGACGCCGACGGCAGCGCCCCCGACGACCTGTGGCTGACGGACGTACGGCAGGTGCCGGGGGACGCGCCGTCCCTCGCGGACGTCGTCCTGCACGGGCACCTCGTGCCACTGGCGGCGGCCCTGCGCGCCCACCACGGCCTCGCCCCGGGGCTGCTGCGCGGCAACGCCGCCTCCGCCCTGGCCGGTGCCGCCCGGGAGCTGGACCGCTGGGCCGGGCGGCACGGCCGTACGGACGTCGCCGCCCGGGCCCGGTCCCTGGCCGCCGAACTCCTGACGCATCCCCTGCTCACGGGCGCCGGGACCCTCACCGGCACCGCATACCGGCGCCGCAGCTGCTGCCTGTACTACCGGGTGCCCGGCGGGGGCGTGTGCGGCGACTGCTGCTTCCCGCGGCCGCCCCGCTCTTCCCCACACGCGCCTTCTGGGTGACCATGAAAGGGAACGACCGCTGAGAGCAGGGAGTTGCGGGTGCGCGTCGGACTGCTGACCCGGGAGTACCCGCCGGATGTGTACGGCGGTGCGGGCGTCCATGTGGAGTTCCTCGCCCGCGAGCTCAGACCGCTCGTGGACCTGGACGTGCACTGCTGGGGGGAGGGCCGCGCCGACGGCGTGCTGCGCCACCGGCCCTGGTCCGCGCTCGACGGCGCCAACGACGCGCTGCGCACCTTCTCCGTCGACCTCGCCATGGCCACCGCCCTCGAAGGCCGCGAACTCGTCCACTCCCACACCTGGTACGCCAACCTCGGCGGCCACCTCGCCAAGCTCCTGTACGGCATCCCGCACGTGATGACCGCGCATTCCCTGGAACCTCTGCGCCCCTGGAAGGCCGAGCAGCTCGGCGGCGGCTACGAACTGTCCAGCTGGGCGGAACGCGCCGCGATCGAGGCCGCCGACGCGGTGATCGCCGTCTCCGGAGCCATGCGCGAGGACATCCTCGGCTGCTACCCGGCGCTGGACCCGGAGAAGGTCCACGTCGTGCACAACGGCATCGACACGAGCCTGTACCGGCCCGCCCCCGGCGCGGACGCCCTGGACCGGATCGGCCTGGACCGCTCCCGCCCCTACGTGCTGTTCGTCGGCCGGATCACCCGGCAGAAGGGCGTGCCCCACCTGCTGCGCGCGGTGCGGGACATCGACCCGGCCGCACAGGTCGTGCTGTGCGCCGGCGCACCGGACACGCCGGAGATCGACCAGGAGTTCCGCGAGCTGTTCGGGGAGCTGAGCGCGGTCCGCGACGGGGTGTTCTGGATTCCCAAGATGCTGCCGCGCCCGGAGGTGATCCAGCTCCTCACGCACGCGGCCCTCTTCGTCTGCCCGTCGGTGTACGAGCCGCTCGGGATCGTGAACCTGGAGGCGATGGCCTGCGGCACCCCCGTGGTGGCCTCGGCGGTCGGCGGCATTCCCGAGGTGGTGGACCACGGCACGACCGGGCTGCTCGTCCCGCCCGGCGACGGTTTCGAGGCGGGCCTCGCCCGGGCCATGGACGCCGTCCTGGGCGACCCCGCGGCCGCCCGGCGGATGGGCGAGGCCGGGCGGGAGCGCGCGGTCGGCGAGTTCGGCTGGGACGCGGTGGCCCGCCGCACGGTCCGGCTCTACGAGGAGATCGTCAAACAGGCTTAACGGGTACTGCACAGGGGCAGGCATCGGGAAATCGGCGTGAGGGGAGCGGCCATGCGTGGTGGTGGTCCTTCGGTCCTGGGGATCGTGCTGGCGGGCGGCGAGGGCAAGCGGCTGATGCCCCTGACCGCGGACCGTGCCAAACCGGCGGTGACCTTCGGCGGTACCTACCGCCTGGTCGACTTCGTCCTGTCCAACCTCGTCAACGCCGATGTCCTGCGCATCTGCGTCCTGACGCAGTACAAGTCGCATTCGCTCGACCGGCACATCACGACCACCTGGCGGATGTCCAACCTGCTGGGCAACTACGTCACGCCCGTGCCCGCGCAGCAGCGCCTCGGCCCGCGCTGGTACCTGGGCAGCGCCGACGCGATCCTGCAGTCGCTGAACCTCGTCTACGACGAGCAGCCCGAATACGTCGCCGTCTTCGGTGCGGACCACGTCTACCGCATGGACCCCCGCCAGATGCTGGCCCAGCACATCGAGAGCGGTGCGGGCGTGACGGTGGCCGGTATCCGGGTGCCGCGCGCGGAGTCCTCGTCCTTCGGCGTGATCACCCCGGGCTCGGACGGGCAGACGGTGGAGCGCTTCCTGGAGAAGCCGTCGGCTCCGCCCGGCCTCGCGGACGACCCCGACTGCGTCTTCGCCTCGATGGGCAACTACATCTTCACCACCAAGGCCCTCATCGAGGCGCTCAAGCGGGACGCGGAGGACGAGTCCTCCGTGCACGACATGGGCGGGTCGATCCTGCCCCAGCTCACCGACCGGGGCGAGGCCGCGCTCTACGACTTCAGCGCCAACCACGTGCCCGGCGAGACCACTCGCGACCAGGGCTACTGGCGCGACGTCGGGACGCTGGACGCCTACTACGAGGCCCACATGGACCTCATCGCCGAGCGCCCCGCCTTCAACCTGTACAACCGCAGCTGGCCGATCTACACGCACTCGTACCAGCTCTCGCCGGCCCGTTTCAACGCGGGCGGCATCGCCAGCGAGTCCATCATCAGCGCGGGCTGCCTGGTGCGCGGGCAGGTCACGCGGTCGGTGCTGTCGCCCGGGGTGGTGGTCGACCCGGGCGCCGTGGTGCAGGGTTCGGTGCTGCACGACAACGTGCACATCGGCCGGGGCGCGGTGGTGCGCGGAGCTGTCCTCGACAAGAACGTCGAGGTGCCGCCGGGCGCGACCATCGGCGTCAACCCCGAGCGGGACACGGAGCTGTACACGGTGTCCAAGGGCGGGGTGATCGCCCTGGGGAAGGGGCAGTTGGTCACCTGAGCGGGGGCCCCGGGACTTTGTCCTGCCTCTGGACGAAGTCCGGGATCCGTGTTGTCATGCCTTCGTCTTCCTTTGGCGTATACATGACAACGTTGGCATGGAGGTCCCGTGCGTCCCCGACGCCTCAGAAACCGCCTCGCGTTACTGCTCGCCGCGCTCCTCGCCCTCACGGGCCTGAGCGCGGTCCCCGCCCTCGCGGACGACCCGGCCGAGATCCACGGCCTCAAGGGCGAGTACTACACCCACTCCGCCCCGGGAGCCTTCGACTTCCACACCCTCAAGGCGACGACCTTCGATCAGGACCTCGACTTCGACAACCTGGAGCCGCGCCTGAACTTCACCACCGGACGGTCCGACGACGTCAGCGTCCGCTGGACCGGGAAGATCGTCCCGGAGAGGACCGGGCCGCACACCTTCTCGGTCAGCGCCGACAACGGCTTCCGCCTCTGGATCGACGGCAGGCTCGCCATCGACCACTGGGTCGACGACTGGGACCGCGAGCAGACCGCCGAGCCCGTCGACCTCACCGCCGGCCGGGCGTACGACATCAAGGTCGAGTACTTCGAGCACTACGGCGGCTCCAACTTCCACCTGCGCTGGACCCCGCCAGGCGCCGCCAAGGCACCCGTCCCGCAGTCGGCGTTCCGCCTCCCCGAGGGCTTCGACTACGACGGCGCCCTCGCGGCCACGGTGCAGTCCACCGGCCGCACCCTCAAGCTCGACTTCGCCCAGGAGCTCACCGCACCCCCGGCGGGCTTCACCGACCACCTGGACGCCGTGATCGGCGGCGCCGCCTGGCCCCTGGGCGAGGCCCGCCCGGACCCGTCCGACCCCACCGCCCTCCTGGTCGCCCTGGACGAGCCGGTCGTGGGCAACAGGGCGGGCACGGCCCGGGGAACGGCCGACATCCGCTACGACGGCGCAGGCGGCCTCACCGACACCGAAGGCAACGTTGTCAAGGCGTTCTGGACCAGCGGTCCGAACCACTCGACCCACCGGCTGCGCACCCGCTGGGCCGACGAGGTCGGACCGGACAACGCCCTCCCGGAGTACCCGCGCCCGCAGCTGACCCGGGACGCCTGGAAGAACCTCAACGGCCGCTGGCAGTTCGCCGCCGCCGAGGCCGGCGAGCGGCCGCCCGTCGGGAAGACGCTGAAGGAGCGCATCCTCGTCCCGTACCCGGTGGAGTCGCAGCTCTCCGGCATCGAGCGGCACGAGGACCGCATGTGGTACCGCCGCACCTTCACCGTCCCGCGGGACTGGAACATCGGCTCGGGCCAGCGGCTCAGGCTCAACTTCGGCGCCGTCGACTGGCGCTCCGAGGTGTACGTCAACGGCACCGAGGTCGCCACGCACGAGGGCGGCTACGACAAGTTCAGCGCCGACGTCACCGACGCGCTCAAGCCCGGCCGCACCCAGGAGCTCATCGTCGGCGTCTACGACCCGACCGACGCCGCCTCCGGCGAGAACCCGCCGCTCGGCAAGCAGCGCCTGGATCCCAGCGGCATCTGGTACACCCCGTCCTCCGGCATCTGGCAGTCGGTCTGGATGGAGCCGGTGGCCCGCGACCACGCCGACTCCCTCAAGATCGTCCCCGACGTGGCGGGTGAGAAGGTCACCGTCGAGGTCCGGGGCGTCCGGGACGGCGTACCGGTCACGGCCACGGCGTACGACGGCCGGCGCGAGGTGGCCACGGCGCGAGGCCGCACCGGCGGCCCGCTGACGCTGACCGTCCGCGACCCGCACCTGTGGTCGCCGGAGGACCCGTTCCTCTACGGCCTGAAGGTCAAGGTCGGCACCGACCGGGTCGGCAGCTACTTCGGCATGCGCTCCATCGCCGTCGAGAAGGTGAACGGCGTCCCGCGCACGGTCCTCAACGGCGAGCCCGTCTTCATGATGGCCACGCTCGACCAGGGCTTCTGGCCCGACGGCCTCCACACGGCACCCACCGACGAGGCCCTGGCGTACGACCTGAAGGCGCACAAGCGGCTCGGCTTCAACTCGGTCCGCAAGCACATCAAGGTCGAGCCGGACCGCTGGTTCCACTGGGCCGACCGGCTCGGTCTGCTGGTGTGGCAGGACATGCCCGCGATGACGGCCGGGGTGAACCCGTCCACCGCCTCCCGCGCCCGCTATGAGCGCGAACTGAAGGAGATGATCGACGAGCACGTCAGCAGCCCGTCGGTCGTCATGTGGGTGACCTTCAACGAGGGCTGGGGCCAGTACGACGTGGGCCGGGTCGCCGAGCAGGCCAAGGCCTGGGACCCCACCCGCCTCGTCAACGGCCAGTCCGGACTGAACCTCGGCGCCGACGGCGGCACCGGCGACCTCATGGACGAGCACGGCTACCCCAGCCCCGCCCTGCCGCCCCGCCCGGACGGCGAGCGCGCCCTGGTCAGCGGCGAGTACGGCGGCCTGGGCCTTGCGGTGCCCGGCCACGCCTGGTCGGTGCAGCAGTCGTACGTCGACGTCGACCCGGCGACCTACACCGAGGACTACCTGGAAAAGCTGGACGAGGTCCGGGCTCTGGTCTGCAACGGGAGCAACGGGGCCGTGTACACCCAGATCGCCGACGTCGAGGGCGAGCTGAACGGCTTCCTCACCTACGACCGCGCGGTGCTGAAACCCGACACGGCCCGGCTGAAGGCCGCGCACGAGGCGCTGATCCGTGACGCCTCCCGGGTGACTCCCACCGGGTGCCCGGCGGCGCGACCTGTGCTGGACTGACCGCACAGGCACCATGAGTCCCGCCCCTGTCACCGGGGCGGGACTTAATCGAGTGTTAACTGTGCGTAGCCTGATCGTACTTGACCGTAATCGGGCGGGGGCGGTTGACTGCTGACCCACCCGTCGTCGACGCGAGGCAAGCCCTTGACTGCTGACCTGCTCGCTCCTCTCGACCTGGCGTTCTGGAACCTCGAGTCCACAGAACACCCGATGCACCTCGGCGCGCTCGGGATCTTCTCGGCCCATTCGCCGGCCGCGGCCGCCCACGCCGCGGACCTGCTGGCGGCCCGGTCCGCCGGAGTCCCCGGACTGCGGATGCGTATCCGCGACGTGTGGCAGCCGCTGCCCGCCGCCCTGCGCCGGCCGTTCGCCTTCGGCGGCGCGGCCCGAGAGGCGGACCCGGACTTCGACCCCCTGAACCACGTGCGGCTGCACGCCCCGACCGCCGACTTCCAGGCGGTCGCGGGCCGGCTCATGGGGCGCCCCCTGGAGCGCGACCGCCCGCCCTGGGAGGCCCATGTGCTGCCGGGCGAGGACGGCGTCTGCTTCGCCGTGCTGTTCAAGTTCCACCACGCCCTCGCCGACGGACTGCGGGCGCTGACCCTCGCCGCGGGGGTCATGGACCCGATGGACATGCCCGCCCCCCGGCCCCGCCCGGCCGAGGCCCCGCGCGGCGTCCTGCCGGACGTGCGCGACCTGCCCGGGCTGATGCGCGGCGCCCTGTCGGACATGAGCCGCGCCCTGGACATCGGCGCCTCCGTCGCCCGCTCCTCCCTCGACGTGCGGTCCACCCCCGCGCTCACCTGCGAGCCGAGCGGCACCCGCCGCACCGCCGGGGTCGTGCTCGACCTCGACGACGTGCACCGCATCCGCAAGACCGTCGGCGGCACCGTCAACGACGTCCTCATCGCCGTCGTCGCGGGCGCGCTGCGCCGCTGGCTCGACGAGCGCGGCGACGGCAGCGAGGGCGTCGCGCCCCGCGCCCTGATCCCCGTCTCCAAGCGCCGGCCCCGGACCGCGTACCCGCAGGGCAACCGGCTCTCCGGGTACCTGATACGGCTTCCGGTGGACGACCCCGACCCGCTGGCCCGCCTCGCCTCGGTCCGGGACGCCATGGACCGCAACAAGGACGCCGGCCCCAACCGGGGCGCGGGCGCCGTCGCCCTGCTCGCCGACCACGTGCCCGCCCTCGCCCACCGGCTCGGCGGCCCTCTGGTCGGCCAGGCGGCCCGGATCTGGTTCGACCTCCTGGTGACCAGCGTGCCCCTGCCCAGTCTGGGCCTGAAGCTCGGCGGCCACCCGCTCACCGCCGTCTTCCCCTTCGCCCCGCTGGCCCCCGGCCACTCCCTGGCCGTCGCGGTCTCGACATACCGGGGGAGCGTCCACTACGGGCTCGTCGCCGACGCCGAGGCGGTCCCGGACCTGGACCTGTTCGCCGCGGCCGTCTCCAAGGAGGTGGCGACGCTGATCAAGGCCTGCCGGTCGTGATCAAGGCGACTTTGGCGGTGCGGCCCGACGCTCCGTAGAATTCCCCCTTCGAAAGCGGGCGCGACCGGCGCGCCGCGACGGCAGAGCAGGGAACGACAGCGGCGATGACGGTGACAGAGGACGGCCCGCAGGCGATGGACGAGGCGAGCGGGCTCTCGTACGGACCCGGCATCGACCCGGAACGCCTGGCCGTCTGCCTCGGTGTGCTGGAGGAGCTCGACAAGCTGGACGTCGACCACCCGGACGCCATCGCCGTCCGCCGGGCCACGGCCGGGATCTACCGCACGGTCAAGCAGCGCCGCCGCCAGGAGCGCCGGGCCGCCAAGACCGCCCACGACAAGGCGGTCACGGAAGCCACGGCGACCGGATCCGCCCAGCGCATCGACGACGAGACCGAGGGCCTGCTGCCGTCGTCGAACACCGAGGAGGGCAGGATCGCGGGGATACTCCAGCGCCCGCGCTCCTGCTACACCTGCAAGACCCGGTACGTGGAGGTCGACTACTTCTACCACCAGCTCTGTCCGGACTGCGCGCGCGTGAACCGCGAGAAGCGCGACGTCCGCGCCGACCTGACCGGCAAGCGCGCGCTGCTCACCGGCGGCCGGGCCAAGATCGGCATGTACATCGCGCTGAGGCTGCTGCGCGACGGCGCGCACACCACGATCACCACCCGCTTCCCCAAGGACGCCATCCGCCGCTTCAAGGCGATGGACGACTCCGCGGACTGGATGCACCGCCTGGAGGTCGTCGGCATCGACCTGCGCGACCCGGCCCAGGCCGTCGCCCTCGCCGACCAGGTCGCCGAGGCGGGCCCGCTCGACATCCTCGTGAACAACGCGACGCAGACGGTGCGCCGCCTGCCCTCCGCCTACGCCGCGCTGGTCGAGGGCGAGGGCGCCCCGCTGCCCGCCGGGGAGCTCCCGGCCCACCACGTCATCGGCGCCTTCAACTCCGGGGCGGTCGACGGCATCGCCGCGCTGCCCCTCGGCACCAGCGGGCTCGACGCCCAGCAGGTCGCCGACCTCGCCCTGGTGGCGGGCAACGCCAGCGTCGAACGGCACCTGGACGGCACGGCGATCGACGCGGGCGGGCTGGTGCCCGACGTGGTCGACTCCAACACCTGGGTGCAGACGATCGAGCAGATCTCGCCCGTCGAACTGCTGGAAACCCAGCTGTGCAACTACACGGCGCCGTTCATCCTGATCAGCAAGCTGCGGCCGGCCATGGCCGAGGCGGCGAAGAAGGCGGAGAGCGGACGCGCCTACGTCGTGAACGTGTCCGCGATGGAAGGGGTCTTCGGACGCGGGTACAAGGGCGCCGGGCATCCGAACACCAACGCCGCGAAGGCCGCGATGAACATGGTCACCCGCACCAGCGCCCAGGAGATGTTCCAGACCGACGGCATTCTGATGACCTCGGTCGACACGGGCTGGATCACGGACGAGCGGCCGCACTACGACAAGCTGCGGCTCGCCGAGGCCGGGTTCCACGCGCCGCTGGACCTCGTCGACGGAGCGGCCCGCGTCTACGACCCCATCGTGCGGGGTGAGGCGGGGGAGGACCTCTACGGCGTCTTCCTGAAGGACTACGCGCCCGGGAAGTGGTAGTCGCCCCTGTCGCGTGACGGACTGTCAAGGACCGTCTGGAAAGCGCCGTCGTCGACATACGCCGTTCGGGTGATCTGCAAAACGCCCGTCGGCGTACAAAACGGTACGTAAACCGGAGTTGAACGCCGCCTGACGCGCGATCGTTACCGGTTGTTTTCAGCCCCATCGAGCGGGGCCCCGCTCATTTGGTTAGTCTGATCCGGACGGACAGCAGCACGGGTCCTACCCACACCCACGGTCCGTCATGGGACCAGCCGGTTCACCACGGCCTGCTCTCCCGTGAGTCGACCGGCGCCACCGCGTCCGAACTGCATGTGACATTTCAGGCCCGAGCGGGCGTCAGGCGCAGGAGGACCGGCGCGTACGTCCCGAGGGTGACCGACACATAAGGAGTGCGCGGTGACACCGGAGAAGACGAATCGCGATCAGCGCCCCAAGGAACGCGGCGAGCGCGCCGGCCGACGGGTCGACGAGCTCGGCAGCCTCGACGTGTGGGCCCGTTCGGCCCCGATCCGCCTCGCGGGCTACGAGGAAGACCTCGCGGAGCCCCACATCCTGCCCAGCGTCGACTGACGGCGGGCAGCCCCCACCGCGTTCGCCGAGAGCATGGGCGTGCCAGACTCGCACCCATGCTGATCAGGGAAGCAACGGCTGACGACTGGCCTCGTATCTGGCCGTTCTGGCATCGCATCGTCGCCGCGGGCGAGACCTACGCATGGGACCCGGGTACCTCCGAGGAGGAGGCCCGGGTCCTGTGGATGAACCCGGCGAAACGCGTCTACGTCGTCGAGGACGACAGCGGAGCCGTCGTCGCCTCCGCCTATCTCACCCCCAACTACGGGGGTCCGGCCGCCCGCATCGCCAACGCCGGCTTCATGGTCGACCCGGACCGGGGCGGCCGGGGCCACGGACGCGCCCTGGCCGGCCACCTCCTGAGCGAGGCCCGGGCCGCCGGTTACCGGGGCATGGTCTTCAACGCCGTCGTCGAGACCAACCCCGCCGTGCACCTGTGGAGGTCCCTCGGCTTCACGGTCCTGGGCACGGTCCCGGAAGCCTTCGACCACCCCCGGCACGGACCGGTGGGCCTGCACATCATGTACCGGGCCCTGTAGAGCACCGCGGGAGCGGCCGTCAGGGCCGGGCGTACGGGCGGGTCATGATCTCCATGTTGTGGCCGTCCGGGTCGTCGAAGTAGGCGCCGCGCCCCCCGAAGAGGTCGTTGACCCGGCCCGGCGCGGTGTGGCTCGGGTCGGCGTAGTAGGTGACGCCGATCGCCCCCAGTCGGGCGATCATGGCGTCGAACTGCTCCTCGGGCACGAGGAACGCGTAGTGCTGCGGCTGGATGGGCTCGTCGCGCTTCTCGTAGTAGTCGAGGGTCACGCCGTTGCCCAGGTCCACGGGCAGGAAGGGGCCGAAGGGGGCGCCGACCTCCAGACCGAGGACGGCTGCCAGGAACTCGGCGGACAACCGGCGGTCCGAGGCGTGGACGACGGTGTGGTCGAGGCGGGCGACGGTGGTGGGCACGGCAGGCTGGGAAAGGGACATGAGCGGGTTCGTCTCCGGGTCGTATGAGGTCCGTGGTGAAGCACCGCTGAGGCGCCAGGGGATGAAGACACGGAGACGAGAGGCGGGGCGCGTGCCCTCTCCGGCTCTCGGACGGGTCCGGGCGGGGTCACCCCCGCCGCGCTCATGCCGAGGCCGGGCGCCTCACTCGTGCATGGCCTACGGCCGACCCGGCAGTCACCCGGCCGACCCTAGTCCATCGGCGCCGTGCGCTGCCACGGATTTCGTTCCTCCAGCCGGCCGGCCAGGTCGAGGAGTTGGGACTCCGAGCCGGGCCGCCCCACCAGCTGCACGGCGCAGGGGGCGCCGGAGGGGAGGGTCCCGCAGGGGACCGCCAGGGCGGGCCAGCCGGTCAGGTTCCACGGGGGCGTCAGGGGCGAGTAGTTCGTGTTGGCCAGCAGGTTGCTCAGCCAGCCCCGCTCGTGCCAGGGCCCGGCCTTGGGGGAGCGGCGGGCCAGCGCCGGGGTGAGCAGCACGTCGTACTCGGTGAAGAACGGCTCCAGTCGTTCCCGGAGCTTGTCCCGGCTCGCCCCGGAGCGCACGGCGGTGACGAAGGGGCGGCCGATTCTCGCGTGGACGCGGGTGCGCCGCGTCAGCAGGCGGGAGTCGAGGGGCTGGGCGTCCGCGGCAGTGCCCGCCGTCCAGTGGATCAGCGAGGTCGTGGCGAGGGACACCGGGTAGGGCGGGTCGGCGCGCCGGACCTGATACCCGGCCCGCATGAGCAGCCCGGCCGCGTCCCGGGCGGCCGCCGCGTAGGGGCGGCTGACGGTGACGCCGGCCAGCGGGCTGCGCAGCGACACCGCGACCCGGAGCGTGCCGGGTCCGGAACGGGGTGCGGGTGCGGTGCCGGCGAGGACCGAGAGCATCAGACGGGCGTCCTCGACGGTCGTGGCGAGCGGGCCGTGCTCCGCCATGCCGAACCAGGTGCTGCCCTCGCCCGTCGGCACCACACCCCGGCCCGGCTTGATGGTGACCAGGCCGCAGTTGGCGGCCGGGATGCGCAGGGAGCCCATGCCGTCGTTGCCGAGGGCGACCGGCACCATGCCGGCGGCGACGGCGGCCGCGCTGCCCCCCGACGAGCCGCCTGCGGAACGCGAGGGGTCCCAGGGGTTGCGGGCGATCCCCAGGACGCCGTCCGTCGTGCCGAAGACACACAGTTCGGGCACGTGCGTCAGCCCCACCACCACCGCGCCCGCCGCCCGCAGCCGGGCCACCGTCACATGGTCCTGCGCGGCCGGGATGTCCGGTGTCGCCGCCGAGCCGACGCGGGTGGACTCGCCGCGCACCGCGAGGTTGTCCTTGACGGCCACGGGCACCCCGGCCAGCGGCAGTTCGGCGAGGTCGCCGCGGGCCGCCACCTCGTCGGCCTCGGCCAGGGCCGCCTCCGTGCGTACCGCGCGGAAGGCACCCACACGGCCGTCGAGCCGCTCGATCCGGGCGAGGTGTTCGGCTACCACCTCGCGGGGCGTGACCCGCTTCTCGCGGACGGCGGCGGATATCTCGGCGGCGGTGCGGCCGGCCCAGGTGGTCACAGCGGCTCCTCGAAGGGGAATGCACGGACTTACTGACGAGTACGCAGAGAACTCTGCACCCGGTCCGGAGCGCGCGTCGAGGCCCCGGGCCGGTTCGGCGCCGGAGCAGTGCCGCGGATCCTGGTCCTGATGGGGCCGCTCAGCGCAGATGGCGCGCGAAGAAGCTCTCGGTGACGTCCATCTCGGCCGCCCACCGCGGCCCGAACGTGTGGCCCTCGCCGGGAACCGTGCGGAGTTCGACGTCCTTGCCGGCGTCCCCGAACGCGGCGGCGGCCTCCCGCGACCAGGCGAGCGGGCAGGTGTCGTCCGCGGTGCCGTGCTGGATCAGCAGGGGTTCGCTGACGCGGTCGGCGTAGGTCAGTGGTGAGACGCCGCGCCAGAACGCCGGGTCCTCCTCGGGCGTGCCGTGCTTCTCCTCGATCTCGGCCACGAGGGGGTCGCCGTCGGACCGCTGGAAATGGTCGATGTTCTCCTGCGGCCGGGCGCTCACCGGCGCGTGGGCGACCGCCGCGTCGTACAGGCCGGGCGCCACGACCAGGGTGTTGTACACGACTGCGCCGCCCATGGACCGGCCGAACAGGCCGATCCGTTCGCCGTCGATCTCGGGGCGCCCGGAGTTCCGCAGGGCCAGGGCCGCGCCGATGACGTCCTCGGTGTAGCCGAGCCGCAGACTGACGTCGTTGTCCGGGTCCTTGTCGGAGCCGGCGTGGTTGCGGTAGTCGGTGTGCAGGACGACGTGGCCGGCGCGGGCCAGGCGGTCCTGCTCGCGCGGCATGCCCTGGCCGCTGAAGTAGACGTCCGGGTCGATGTATCCGTGCGCCAGCACCAGCGCCGGGAAGGGGCCCTCGCCCTCGGGGATGTTCATGATCCCGGAGATGGTCAGGCCGTTCGCCTCGTAGGTGACGGCGTAGCGGGTGTAGGCGGAGTTCCGGTCGAGCACGCCACCGAGACGCAGTCCCGAGCCGGTGTGCTCGCGTTGCATCAACGCGGGGAGGGAGACGGGGTCAGCAGGGCCCGGCGCCTGCGTGGGCGTGGCGCGGGGGCTCTCGCCGGTGGTCCGGGCCGGCGCCGGGGTGGGCGCGGGCGCGCC
>NZ_WWIC01000125.1:0-30984 GCF_009872555.1 Streptomyces sp. SID5643 | reverse complement strand
TCGCCGAGGCGCCGGGCCGCCGCCCGGGCCCGGGCCAGGCCCGCGAGCCGGCCGACCAGGACACCGACGCCCGTGGCGAGCACCGCGTACCGGGAGGCCGCGAGCACCTCGCCCACCGAGAGCCGGCCCCGGGTGAGCAGCACACCGGCCACGGCGACGACCGCGAGTTGCAGCAGCGGCGCCACGGCGACCGCCCGGGCCGCGGCCCGCCCCTGCACCCGCCACATGCGGTGCCCGGCCCGGGACAGATCGGGCAGCGGCCGCAGCACCCGGGCCGTCTCCCGGTCCTCGGTGCCGGCCGCGCGGACGGTGCGGACGCCCTCGACGGCCTCCGCCAGCGCGGCCGCGATCCGGCCCTGGGCCCGCTGGTAGCGCGAGGCGCTCTCGGAGGTGTCACGGGAGACGGCGCGCAGGAGAAGGGCGAGCACGGGCGCTCCGGCGAGGAACACGGCCGCGAGCCACCAGTCGATCAGACCCAGCGCGACCACCCCGCCGACGGGACCGGCGAGCGCGGCGACCAGCGCCGCACGGGCCGCCGGGGTGGTCCCCGCCTCGGCGGCGTTGCCGACCAGCCGTGCGACGAGGTCGCCGGAGCCGAAGCGGTCGGTGGCGCGCGGGCCGACGCCGAGCACGTGCCCGGTCAGCCGGCGGCGCAGCCACGCGGTGGTGCGGGCGTCGACGGTGCCGGTGAGGACGGTCTGGACGGCGTCGAGCAGACCGAGCAGCAGGACGAGACCGGCGCAGCAGAGTACCCAGCGGGTGGCCGGAGCGTGCGCCAGCAGCAGATCGAGGGCCCGGCCCAGCACGGCCGGGAGCAGCAGTCCGGCACCCGTCGCGGCCATGCTCACCAGGCACAGCGCCGCACAGCGGGACGCGCTGTACCGAGTGGCCGTGCGCAGCAGCCTGCGAGCGTGTCCGGCCGCCGGGTCGTCGTCGCCGCGCGAGGTCATACGGGCCTTTCCTGGGACGGGAAGGACCCCGGGCGGCCCCTCCCCGAAGGGAGGGAGCCGCCCGGAGCGAGCAGACCGTCGGTCAGAGACAGAGCAGAACGCTCGCGGCGCTGATGCAGGAGATCAGGCTCACCGTGCTGTTGCCGCCGCCGTCCGTGCGCTCTTCGGTCTCGATGGTCTGCAGGTCGAGAAGTGCCATGGTGTGTCCTTCCATTGGGTGTCCGTCCGTGGTCATCCGTGGGGACGGGGTTGGGTCACGACTCCGCGGGATCGCGCAGCCGCGTCAGTGGGGCCGCCTGTTCGGCGGCGGGAGGAACGGCAGGTGGGCGTCGGTCGCCGGGTCGAGGGCCGCGCCGAGCGCCAGCAGGCACCCTGCCGTTCCGGTGGCGAGGTCCATGGAGAGCCGCATCATCTGATGGCCGGGGAAGGCGAGTTGGCCCTGGTAGGTCATCGCGAACCAGCCGAGCCCGGCGATCTGAGCCGCCAGCCGGTCCCCGGTCGCGCCCGGCGTGGTCGTGCGGCTGAGGTGCAGGATCATTCCGGCGCGCCCCTGGAAGAGCCCGGGCTGCGCGTAGAAGCGTGAGGTGGCCGCGGTGAGCACACCCGAGCGGGCCGTCTCGAACTCCCCGGCGAGCGCGGGGGAGTGGACCACGAGGTCGTCGAGGACCATGCCCAGGCCCGCGCTGCCGTCGCCGAGGTAGGGCAGGGTCCGCCAGCCCTCGTCGACCTCCAGCGACCCGTTCTCGCGGGTCACACAGGACGCCAGGTCCCGGCGCAGGGCCACGGCCGCCGCCTCCAGCCAGGCCTCCTCACCGGTCCACTCGTACTGCCGCAGCATGAGCAGGGCGGCACCGCTCGCGCCGCGCAGCAGTCCGGCGCGCGGCCGGGACGAGGCCGGTACCGGCTCGGTGAGCCGTTGTACGAGGATCCGCGCGGCCTCGTGGGCCCGCTCGCCCAGCTCCGCCTCGCCGGTCGTACGGGCCAGGTGCCCGAGGACGAGTCCCAGTCCGGCCAGTCCGCCGTGCAGGTCGGAGGAGAGGTTCTGCCACCGCTCGGCGAGGATGCCCTCGACCAGGTCCAGCGCCCGCTGCCGGTGTCCGAGCCGGTCGAGGACCAGGGCGACGCCCGCGAGCCCGTCGTACAGGCCGAGCGGGGTGCCGACCGGGGCCGGTGCCGTCCGGTCCAGCAGCCAGCGCTCGCCCTCCTCGTACCGCTCGGCGCCGGCCGCGTCCAGCGCGAACAGCACCCCCGCGGCGCCGTGGGCGAGCCCGAGCCCGCCGCCGTCCGAGAACTGCGCGACGTCGCCGGGGAAGAGCCGGTCGGCGCGCTCCGGGGTCGCCGAGGCGAGAATGGCCTTGACCATCGAGTCGCGGCTGTACGGCCAGTCGCCCGGGTCCACCGGCGAGGAGGGAGCCGCCACCGTCCGGCCGGACACCTCGCGGGTGATCTCCGTGACCGCCTCGTCGAGGAACTCCCGCGGCACGTCCGGGAACTGCTGAGCGATCACCTCGGCCAGGTGCGCCGCCTTGCCTCGGTCGACAACGAACAGCGTGGTCACGGGCAGGAACAGGGCCAGCCGCAGACAGGCCAGCGCATAGCGGTCGATGTCAACGCCCCGGCGGTCCGGCGGCGCGAAGAACCCCGGGTGGGCGACGACCTGACGGCCGTTCTCCCCGGTGGGGGCCGCGGCCTCGAAGTCGAGGAGGAACACCGTCTCCCCGTCCGGGGCGACCATGATGTTGAAGACGTGCAGGTCGTTGAAGACGATGCCCCGGGCGTGCACCGCCGCCACGGCCTCCTCCACCTTGCGGTGGATGCGCAGCGCCCAGGCCGTGTAGGAGGCGACGGACTCCTCGTCGGGGTCCTGGGTGAGCAGCGGATGCCGCTCGGCGAAGAAGGAGTTGAGCGGGCGCCCTTCGAGGAAGTCCATCACCAGGAAGCGGTGGCCGCCGAGCTCGAACCAGTCGCGCACCTCCGGGACCACGCCCGTGCCCGCGACCTGTTCCAGCGCCCGCTTCTCCCGCTCCAGCCGGGCGATCGCGTCGGCCCCGTCCGAGGCGAGCCCCGCGTGCGGGCGGCCCTCCTTGAGGACGACCTTGCGCCCGTCCCGGGTGTCGGTACCCGCGTACACACCTCCGCCGTTGGAGAAGTGCAGCGCCTTCTCGATGCGGTACGGCAGCTCGCCCGTCGTCGTGTTGTTCCGTGCGTCGAGGTGAGGCCGGAGGAAGGCCGGCAGAGTCACCCACTCGGGCACCTGGAAGGACGGCGACCGCCGGTCCGGCACCAGCCGCCCCTCGCCGTCGCGTACCGCCGGCACCAGCGAGCCCCGCTCGTCCACGACGAACGCCCGTGCGAAAGCGCCGTAACGCACGTACAGCGGCCCCTCGCCCCAGCGCAGATCGGTGAGGATGTAAGGGCCCTCGAACCCCTCCAGCAGCGCGCCCAGCTCACGCAGCACCTGGTGCAGCTGCTCCTCGTCGGCCGGGTAGACGGTGACGAACTTGCCGCTGCCGTCGCGCGGGGCGTACTTGGTGTTGCGCAGGTGGAGCAGGTGAGGGCCCGGCACGAACTTGAAGGGGACGCGCCGTTCGACGCAGTAGTCCCACACGATCGCGGCGATCTCCTCCGCGTTCGCCCGGGTCGCCGAGGCGTGGATCTTCCACCCCTGGGCCGGGCCCTGGAGCGGTTCGCCGTCCGGGCCGAGCGGTGTCATCGTCTGCCAGTCGCCGATCCGGGCCGACTCCCAGCCCTCGGGCAGCGGCCGGCGGGCCGTCCCGTAGAGGTGGGCGGCTGTCCCCTGCCCGCCCTGCGCCAGCCGGTCCGGCGTCTCGTAGAAATACCGGTCGGCCAGCGCGTACACCTCGTACCGCTTGTCCATGCGTCCCCCTCCGTGACGAGCACCGAGCTTTCCAGCCACGAACCGTGCACGCACAGTCACGCCTGTCACGAGAACACCGTGCGGAACGCATGCGTTAAGACATGTTCGGATTCTTTCGAGCGTGCTCACCGAAGGTCCTCCACGGAACGCCCACAGGGGCTGCGCAGGTGTCTCATTAGCGCTGTAATGGCCAACGTGGTCAGTCAGGGCGCCCAAGAGCGCGGAACGCGAACGACGCGTGCCGAAGGTGCCCTCAAGGCGATCGCGGCCGATCAGGAGTCGCCCGAACGTCTGCGCCGCGTCCTCGAACAGGCCCTCGTCTTCGCCGGTGCGGCCTTCGCCGCCGTCTACGCGCCCGCCCAGGACGGCGAGCTGCTGTGCCTGATGGAGTCGGCCGGAGTCCCGAGGACGCTGTACGGGCTGCGCGACAGCTACCCGCGGGCGGGGCGGTCCCCGGTCGCGGCGGCCCACCGCGGCGGACGGCCGGTGTCGCTGGGCCCCGCGGAACTGGCAGCGGACGCCCAGGCGCGGCGCGTTCCCTCCGGGGAGTTCCATCTGACGGTCCTGCCCGTGCAAGGGGACGGCGGCTGCCTGATGGCCGTGAGCGAACGCCCCGGCGGGTTCACCGCCGACGACCTCCGGTGCCTGGAACTCGTCTGTGAAGCGGTCGCCTTCACCGCCCCGGCCGCGCCCTCCGAGGCCGGCGACCTGCCGCCGAGCGCCTTCAGCCTCGCCATGGACAGCGGCCGGGTCCGGGTCGGCGACGACCTTCTCGACCTGTTCGGCATCGACCCCGTGGAGTTCGACGGCCGGGTCGAGACGCTGCTCAGCCTGACCGTCCCCGAGGACCTGCCGTCCCTGATGTCCGTCGTGGAGGCGGACCACATGTCCATCGGCGACCGCGAGCTGGAGTTCCGCGTGCTCCAGCCCACCGGGCCGCCGAAGTGGCTCCGGCTGCGCGGACGCCTCCTGCCCGGTGGCGAGGGCCGCCCGGCGCGGCTCGTGGGCACGGTCGTCGACGTCTCGACGCTGCGCTCCGACGTCACCGACGTGGCCCGCGTCCAGCGCCTGGCCGCCGCGCTGGCCACCGCCGTCACCGTCCGCGACGTCGGCAAGGCCGTGGTCGCGGCGCTGCGCCGGCCGCTGAGGGCCGACCGGATCGCACTGGCCGAGCTGGAGAGCGAACGGCTCGTCGTCACCGTCCTCGACCCGCCCGAACCCGAGGCCTGGCCGGAGCTGTGGCGGTCGGAGTGGCGCACCGAGTGGCCCGACGCCCCCGTGCGCGCCATGCCCACCCTGGCCGCCGCGCTGCGCGAGGGCCGGGCCCGCATCTGGCCCGCCGGCAGCCCCCTGGAACGGTCCCTGGCCGAGGTCGGCCCCGGCGGCCTCGCCGTGCTGCCGCTGCCCGCCGGCAACCGCATGGCCGGTGCCTGTCTGATCGGCTGGGACACCCCGCACGACTTCGGCACCGACGAACGCGCGCTGCTCACCGCCTGCGCCGGTCTCGCCGGACAGGCCCTGGTGCGGGCCCGGGCCTTCGACGCCGAGCACGAACTCGTCGGGATGCTCCAGCGCCAGCTGCTGCCGCGCAGCCTGCCCCGGTTGCCGGGCGCCGTGGCCGTGGCCCGCTACCTGCCGAGCACGGCCGGACTCGAACTCGGCGGCGACTGGTACGACGTCATCCCGCTCCCCGACAACCACGTCGCCCTCGTCATCGGCGACGTCCAGGGCCACAGCGCCGGCGCCGCCACCCTCATGGGCCAGATGCGCACCGCTCTGCGCGCCTACGCCGTGGAGGGGCACCCGCCGGACGTGGTGGTCGCGCACGCCAACCGGCTCCTGGTGGACATGGAGAGCGACCTGTTCGCGACCTGCTGCTACGTCGACGTCGACCTGGAGGAGGGCGCCGCCTGGTGCGTGCGCGCCGGGCACCTGCCGCCGGTGCTGCGCCACCCCGACGGCCGGACCGAGATCGCTGAGGCCGAGGGCGGGCCGCCGCTCGGGGTGGTCGACCGGGCCGACTTCCCCATGAGCCCGCTCCGCCTGTCGCCGGGCATCCTGATCGCCCTCGCCACGGACGGCCTCGTCGAGACCCCCGACTCCGACATCGACGACGCCATGGACCACCTCGCCGAGCAGCTGGCCGCCGCCGCCCCCACCGACCTCGGGCTCGTCGCCGACGCCCTGCTGGGCAACGCCCCGCGCAGCGACGACGTCGCCCTGCTCCTCCTGCGCTACGACGGCATGGACCTGCGCCCGCTCCGGGAGAGCTGGACGGTCTGGCGGGTGCCGCAGGCCGTCGGGCACGCCCGCCGCTTCGCCCGGCGCACCCTGCGCTCCTGGGGCGTCACCGCCGAGTACGACGCCGTCCTGCTCGTCGTCTCCGAACTCGTGACCAACGCGCTCGTCCACACCGACGGCAAGGTCCGCATGGACCTGACCCTCGTGAACAACCGGCTGCGCGTCGCCATCGCCGACGCCTCCCCCCGCTCGCCGGTCAGACCGACCAGCATCGGCTGGGAGGCCACCGGCGGCCGGGGCATCCTCCTCGTCGAGGCCCTCTCCGCCACCTGGGGCACCCTGCCGGTCAGCGGCGGCAAGCAGGTGTGGGCGGAGCTGGTGCTGGGCCGCTGAACACCCGGCCCGGGCCCGGCGACCGGGTGGGCACGACGTCTCAGCCCAGCCGCTTCAGCATTTCCTTTGCCAGCGGGGCCGACGACGCCGGGTTCTGCCCCGTGACCAGGTTGCGGTCGGTGATCACGTGCGGGGCCCACGGCTCGCCGGCCCGCACGGTCAGCCCGGCCTCCGTGAGACGGTCCTGGAGCAGCCACTTCGCACGGTCGGCGAGACCGCCCTGGACCTCCTCGGCGTTGGTGAACGCCGCGACCTCGTACCCGGCGAAGACGTTCTCGCCGTCGGCCCCCACGGCGGCCAGCAGCGCGGCCGGCCCGTGGCACACGACACCGAGCGGCCTGCCCGACTCCAGGGCCCGGGCCAGCAGCCGGCCGGAGTCGGCGTTCACGGCCAGGTCCTCCATCGGGCCGTGGCCGCCGGGGTAGAAGACGGCCGCGTACTCGTCCAGCCGGACGTCCTCCAGCCGGACGGGACGCCGCAGCTCGACGAAGGACTCCAGTGCCTTCGCGATCCGGTCGGCGTTCTCCTGGCCGCCGTTCACCTCGGGGGCGAGGGAGGCCCGGTCGACGGTGGGCTCGACACCGCCGGGCGTGGCCACGACGACCTCGTGGCCGGCGGCCCGGAACGCCTCGAACGGGGCGACGGCCTCCTCGGCCCAGAAGCCGGTGGGGTGCCCGGTGCCGTCGGCCAGGGTCCAGGTGTCGGCGCCGGTGACGACGAAGAGGATCTTCGACATGGTGGGTGCATCTCCGTGGGACGGGCCGCGGTGGGACAGCGCGGCGATGACTCGTACGAGACCGACCGTAGGCGCCCGTACCGCCGGTTTTCCAATGGCAGCGCCAATGCCAGACATAGGTTTTCCGATGGCGGAGCGCGGTAGGGTCGGTTCGTGTGAGGCCCCTCGACCCCCTCGGCGCCGGCGGCGCGCCGACGCAGCCCGACCTGAACCTGCTGCGTACCTTCCTGGCCGTCCACCGGTCCGGCTCCTTCACGGCCGCCGCCCAGCTGCTGGGCCTTTCCCAGCCGACCGTCACCACCCAGATCCGCTCACTGGAGCGGCAGACCCGCCGGGAGCTGTTCGAACGGCTGCCGCGCGGCGTCGCCCCGACCGCCGTCGCCGACGAGCTCGCGGCCCGTGTCGCGGGGCCCCTGGACGCGCTGGCGGAGGCCACGGGTCACGGCCCCCGGGAGTCGCGCGCCGAGCCGGTCCATCTGGCCGGGCCCGCCGAGCTGCTGTCCACCCGGGCCCTGCCCGCCCTCGCCCCGCTCGTCACCGAAGGCGTACGGCTGCGCGTCACGACCGGACTGACCGAGCCCCTGCTCGACGAGCTGCGCGCCGGTCGCCACGACCTGGTGATCGCCACCAGCCGGCCCCGTGGCCGCACCCTGTCCGCGGTGCCGCTGGCCGACGAGGAGTTCGTCCTGGTCGCCGCACCCGCCTGGGCCGACCGGGTCGCGCGGCGCCGGACCGGAGACGTGCCCGCCGCATTGCACGACGTTCCGCTGATCACCTACGCCGAGGACCTGCCCATCGTGCGCCGCTACTGGCGGCACGTCTTCGGCCGGCGTCTCAACTGCCGCGCCGCTGTCTCGGCGCCGGATCTGAGGGCCGTCCTGGCGCTGGTCACGGCCGGTGCCGGCTTCAGCGTGCTGCCGCGCTACCTGTGCGCCGGCGACCTGGCGTCCGGCGCCCTGGTCCTCCTCGACGCCCCCGAGGACCCGCCGATCAACACCGGCTTCCTCGTCGGGCGGCCGGGCACCGCGGGCAACCCGCACGTGACCCTCGTCCGTGACCGTCTGCTGGAGGCCGGCCGTACCTGGTGACTCCCCGCGGCCCTGGTGACTCCTCGCGGCTGCCGGGTACCCGGCACGGCGCAGGACGGAGCAACCGCCACGAGCCGAAGGAAGAAGAGGGACGTCATGGCTCAGCATGTCCGCGACATCATGACCGGTGAGCCGGTCACCGTCGAGCCGCAGACCTCCGTCGCCGAGGTGGCGCGCATCATGCGCGACGAGGACCTCGGAGTCGTCCTGGTCACGGACGGCGACCAGCTGCGAGGGCTGGTCACCGACCGGGACATCGTGGTCCGGACGGTCAGCAAGGGCGGCGACCCGGAGCGGGTCACCGTGGCCGGCGCGTGCAGTGACGAGCTGGTCACCGTCAGCCCCGACGACGACCTGGTCCAGGCGGTGCAGCTGATGCGCGAGCACTCGGTACGCCGCATCCCGGTCGTCGACCACGGGCACCCCGTGGGCATCGTCTCCCTGGGTGACCTGGCCATGGAGCGCGACCCGGAGTCGGCACTCGGCGACATCAGCGCCGCGCGCCCCAACGCCTGACCGGGGGACGCCGCACCGGGGGCGACCCGGTGAACGGCCCCGCGCACCTCACCGTGCGCGGGGCCGTCGTGCGTCCCGCAACACCGGTCGGCGGCGGGGTGGTTGGAGCGCGCGGCACCGGCGTCCCGGTCCGGGTTTGTTCGGTTTCTCCCTGGGGACTCGAACATCAGTGGAAGCAGAAGGAAGATGATGAGTCGTGGAGTCCATGGACACCAGTGGGAAGCCCGTCGTCCGTCAGCACGAGACCGGCTGGTCGAAGGCGCGCCGCCTGCGCGGAAAGGCCGCGCTGCGGACCTGCCTCCCCGCCGTCGAGGACCGGGGCACCCCGCAAGCGGTGCGCTCCGGAGCGGACTGGAACATCGTCCGGGGTGAGGACTGACCCCCTCCGCCCGACGGCGCGGTGACGACCCGGGTAACTCCGGGCGTCGACAACTGAAGAAGTGATGTTCACATCCGCCGGATCACGACTAAGGTGAACCGAATGAAGGCTCTCGTGCTGTCCGGCGGCGCAGGAACAAGACTGAGGCCGATCACGCACACGTCGGCCAAACAACTGGTGCCCGTGGCCAACAAGGCCGTGCTGTTCTACGGGTTGGAGTCGATCGCCGAGGCCGGCATCACCGATGTGGGCATGATCGTCGGGGAGACGGCCGAGGAGATCGAGGAAGCGGTGGGGGACGGGTCGAAGTTCGGCCTCAAGGTCACCTACATCCCCCAGGAGCGGCCCCTCGGGCTGGCCCACGCGGTGCTGATCGCCCGGGACTACCTCGGCGACGACGACTTCGTGATGTACCTCGGCGACAACTTCATCGTCGGCGGCATCACCGGCCTCGTCGACGAGTTCCGCGCGAACCGGCCCGACGCCCAGATCCTGCTCACGCGCGTGGCGGACCCGCGCGCCTTCGGCGTCGCCGAACTCGACCCGTCCGGCCAGGTGATCGGCCTGGAGGAGAAGCCCGACCGGCCCAAGAGCGATCTCGCGCTGGTCGGCGTCTACATGTTCACACCCCTCATCCACGAGGCGGTCCGCGCCATCGAACCCTCCTGGCGCGGCGAACTGGAGATCACCCATGCCATCCAGCACCTGATCGACACCCGCGCCGACGTGCGCTCCACGGTCATCAAGGGCTACTGGAAGGACACCGGCAACGTCGGCGACATGCTCGAGGTGAACCGCACGGTCCTCGAAGCGATGGAGCGCCGCATCGACGGCGAGGTGGACGACGCGTCGGAGACCATCGGGCGCGTCGTGCTCGAAGAAGGCGCGCGGATCGTCAACTCCCGTGTCGTCGGACCCGTTGTCATCGGATCGGGCACCGTCGTCAGCAACTCCTACGTCGGCCCCTTCACCTCCGTCGCCGAGAACTGCCGGATCACCGACAGCGAGCTGGAGTTCTCCATCGTGCTGCGGGACTCCTCGATCCAGGGCGTCGGCCGCATCGAGGCCTCGCTGATCGGCCGGCACGTCGAGGTGACCCCCGCCCCCAGCGTCCCCAGCGCCCACCGTCTCGTCCTTGGAGATCACAGCAAGGTGCAGATCACTTCATGAACCTCCTCGTCACCGGCGCCGCCGGGTTCATCGGCTCCCGCTACGTCCGCGCCCTGCTCGCCTCGGACGCGCCCGACGCGCCGCGCATCACCGTGCTGGACAAGCTCACCTACGCCGGCACCCTCGACAACCTCGAACTGACGCACCCCCGGCTGGAGTTCGTGCAGGGCGACATCTGTGACGCCGAGCTCGTCGACAAGCTCATGGCCGGCGCCGACCAGGTCGTGCACTTCGCCGCCGAGTCCCACGTCGACCGGTCGATCAGCGGCGCCGCCGACTTCGTCCGCACCAACGTCCTCGGCACCCAGACCCTGCTGGACGCCGCCCTGCGCTACGACGTGGGCCCCTTCGTGCACGTCTCCACCGACGAGGTCTACGGCTCCATCGAGTCCGGCTCCTGGCCGGAGGACCACCCGCTCCAGCCCAACTCGCCGTACTCCGCTTCCAAGGCCTCCTCCGACCTGCTCGCCCTGGCCTACCACCGCACCCACGGCCTGGACGTGCGCGTCACGCGCTGCTCCAACAACTACGGCCCGCACCAGTTCCCCGAGAAGGTCATCCCGCTGTTCGTCACCAACCTCCTCGACGGCCACAAGGTGCCGCTGTACGGCGAGGGCCGCAACGTCCGCGACTGGCTGCACGTCGACGACCACTGCCAGGGCGTCGACCTCGCCCGCACGAAGGGCCGGCCCGGCGAGATCTACAACATCGGCGGCGGCACCGAACTGACCAACAAGGAACTCACCGGCCTGCTCCTGGACGCCTGCGGGGCGGACTGGGACCGGGTGGAGTACGTCGAGGACCGCAAGGGCCACGACCTGCGCTACTCCGTCGACTGCTCCAAGGCCCGCGCCGAACTCGGCTACCGCCCCCGCCACGACTTCACCACCGGCCTCGCCGAGACCGTCGCCTGGTACCGCGACAACCGGGCCTGGTGGGAGCCCCTGAAGCGGCGCGTCGCCCAGGAGCGGGCATGAGGTGGCTGATCACCGGTGCCGGCGGAATGCTCGGCCGGGACGTCGTCGGGGAACTGACCGGCCGCGGCGAGACCGTCGTGGGCCTCGACCGCACCGCCCTGGACATCACCGACCCCGAAGCCGTTGACGCCGCCGTGCGGGAGCACGGCCCCGACCTCGTCGTGAACTGCGCCGCCTACACCGCCGTCGACGACGCCGAGACCGACGAGGCCCGCGCCCTGGAGATCAACGGCCACGGCCCCCGTTTCCTGGCCCGGGCCTGCGCCGCGCACGGCGCCCGCATGATCCACCTCTCCACCGACTACGTCTTCTCCGGCGAGGCCCGCACCACCCCCTACCCGGAGGACCACCCGACCGGCCCGCGCACCGCCTACGGCCGCACGAAACTGGCCGGGGAACAAGCCGTACTGGACGAACTCCCGGGGGCGAGCGCGGTGCTGCGCACGGCGTGGCTCTACGGCGTCCACGGCTCCAACTTCGTCCGGACCATGATCGGACTGGAAGCCCGCCGCGACACCCTCGACGTCGTCGACGACCAGCGCGGGCAGCCCACCTGGAGCGCGGACGTCGCCGAGCGGATCGCCGACCTCGGCCCCCTCCTCGGCCCCGACGTGCACGGCGTGTTCCACGCGACGGGTTCCGGCGAGGCCACGTGGTACGACCTCGCCCGCGAGGTGTTCTCCCTCATCGGCGCCGACCCGGACCGGGTGCGCCCCACCAGCAGCGCGGCCTACCCCCGGCCCGCGCCCCGCCCGGCGTACAGCGCCCTCGCCCACGGACGGTGGCAGGAGATCGGCCTGCCGCCCCCGCGCGACTGGCGCTCCGCCCTGCATGAAGCACTGCCCCGCATCCGCAAGGAAGGTCTTCCTCGTGAAACGCCATGAGTTCCTCCGGGAACTGCACAAGGTCAGCGCCAATCGCAACTACCTGGAGATCGGCGTCAACGACGGGCGCAGCCTGACGCTGTCCCGCGTCCCCAGCATCGCGATCGACCCGGCCTTCAAGGTGGTCTCGGAGCTGAGGTGCGACGTCCACCTGGTGAAGGCCACCAGCGACGACTTCTTCGCGCGCGACAACCCGCTCCAGCACCTCAAGGGCGGCCGTCACCCGCTGCGCAACCTGCGTCGCGGCCGCAGCCCGATCGGCTACTGGCGCAAGACGACGCTGGACCTGTCGTTCATCGACGGCATGCACCTGTTCGAGTTCGCGCTGCGCGACTTCATGAACGTCGAGAAGTACTCGGACTGGGGCAGTGTGATCGTCCTCGACGACATGCTGCCGCGCAGCATCGACGAGGCGGCCCGGGACCGGCACACCAACGCCTGGACCGGCGACGTCTACAAGATCACCGAGGTGCTGGCGCGCTACCGCCCGGACCTGGTCACGGTGCAGGTGGACACCGCCCCCACCGGCCAGCTGGTCGTCTTCGGCGCCGACCCGGACAACCGGGTCCTGCACGACAAGTACGACGAGATCATGGCCGAGTACAAGATCCCCGACCCGCAGAAGGTCCCCGAGGCGATCCTGGAGCGGGCCGGCGCGGTCCGCCCCGAGACGCTCCTGGGAGCGGGCTTCTGGCGCCCCCTCACCCAGGCCCGCAACCGCGGTCTGCCGCGCTCCATCGGCTGGGAGCCCCTGCGCAAGGCCCTCCAGCAGGTGGGCGTGAGCCGCTGAACGAGGGCGCCGGCCACCGCCCGGGGGTGGCCGGCGCCGACGGCCTTCCTCGCCTGGCGCGACACAGGCCCGGACGCCGCGCGCGTCCGGGCCTGCGGTGTGTCCGAGGGGTGGGCGAGGACTACGTCCCCTGCCCGTCCCGCAGTTCCTCGTAGTGGGCCCGGCAGGCCTCATACGACGGCAGCAGCCCCTGGCGCTCCGCCTCCGCCAGCGTGGGAGCCTGCTCGTCCTTGGGGGAGAGGAGCGGCGTGACGCCCTCCGGCCACTCGATGCCCAGGGCCGGGTCGAGGGGGTGGATGCCGTGTTCGCGGCCCGGGGCGTAGCCCTCCGAGCACAGGTAGACCACCGTCGCGTCGTCCGTGAGGGCCATGAAGGCGTGGCCGAGGCCCTCCGCGAGGAACACCGCGTGCCGCGTGTCGTCGTCGAGCCGTACCGCCTCCGACTTCCCGTAGGTGGGAGAACCCACGCGGATGTCGATCACCACGTCCAGGACGGCACCGCGTACACAGGTGACGTACTTGGCCTGGCCGGGCGGCACATCGGCGAAGTGCACGCCCCGCAGCACGCCCCGCCGCGAGACCGAGCAGTTGGCCTGGGCCAGCGACAGGTCGTACCCCGTCGCCTCGCGGAACTCAGCACCCCGGTACCACTCGTGGAAGCTGCCCCGGTCGTCCGGGAAGATCTTGGGCTCCAGAACCCAGGCGCCCTCTATACCCAGCGGTCGCACGCCGTCACCGCCCTCCGGCCTTGATACGGGAATTCACCTTCCGGTGCGCTGCGCCGAGCACGCGTCGCGCGCGCCGGGCCAGCCGCAGCGCGGCACCGGGCCCCGGCACCGGCGTCACCAGGACGCTGCCGCCGCCGGCCCGCAGCGCGAACGGCAGGCCGGTGAAGCGCGCCTGGCCGGAACGCGGGTTCAGGCACACAGCCACCCGCCAGACGTCGCCCGACAGGTCCTCGGCGGGCAGGTCCGCCGCCAGCACCGAGCCCGGCCGCCCCGCTTCGGGGGACAGCGTGCCAGGCACCTCCAGGATCCGGCGGGAGGAGACGAACCTCAGCCGCACGTCGGTGTCGCCCACGACGTGCACCGGGAGCAGGACCCGCAACCGCTCGTCGGAGACGGTGACGTCCCCCAGTTGCACCCGGCCCAGCCCGAGCCGCTTGCCGCGCGGGCGGAGTTCCAGGGAGAGGTTGCCGTGCGGTTCGGTCCAGTACGGCAGGACGGGGCGGTCGCCGATCACGGCCACGTCCGGAGCGGGCCGGTCCTCGCGTGGCGCGGGACCCAGTCGGCACTCCTTGGTCCAGCCGCCCGTCTTCACCCGGACGAGGGCGTCCCAGGCGCCGTCACGCGGCAGGGCGGCCGGGTCGACCGTGGCGGTCGCCCGCAGCACCAGCCGGACCTCCTCGCCGTCCCCGACCGGCACGGTCTCGCGCGTGAACTCCACCGGCTGGAAGTACTGCGCGGCGCTGGAGCGCTCCCGCAGCAGCAGATCGGCCGTGGCCTGTCCGAAACGCGCGGCGGTCTCCGAGGCCACCCACCGCACGGCCTCGGTCACGTCCTTCGGCACGTCGGTCAGGGGCGCTGCCTCGGCGCCGGCCGGGAACAGCATCGGCTGGCCGCCGGACAGGTACTCGGCCGTGAAGCCGATGTGGAGCAAACCGTCGCGCCATGCGATGTCCGCGGGGGTCGCCCGGGGGGCGACGGCGGCCTCCCACTCCGCGAAGGCCACCACGTCGTCGTACCGGTCGGCCGCCGTCAACGCGGCGACGACCTGCTGTGTCGGCTGGAGACCGGCCGCCACGCCGGGCCCGAAGCGCTCGACGACGACCTCGTGGATCTCCGCGAACAGCTCCCTGCGGTAGTCGTCCGGCAGGTTCAGCAGGCGCCGGGACCGCAGCCGCTCCACCATCTCCACCCGCAGCCAGCGCCGGAACAGCCGGTCACGCACCGCACCGGGCTCCGTGTACCGCTCGACGACGTCGAGGGCTTCGCGCAGGTTCCTGAAGTAGCCGACCGGGTCGAAGCGTTCGAAACCGGCGTTGGAGCCGTCGTCCCGCCGGAGGTGGTAGTAGCAGACGTAGTCGCTGAGGACGGAGACGTTCTCCGCGCGCAGATACGCCTCGGCGACGAAGACGTGATCCTCCAGGCGTCGCCTGCCCTCGGGGAAGCGCAGGCCGATGCGGTCCAGGAAGGCGCGGCGGAACATCTTGTGCGGGGTGAGGCTGTCGATGAGCGGGGCGTTCTCGACGGTGGCGCGCGGATGGTTGCGGCGGAACAGCTCCACCGGCACTCCGCGGCCCTTCCCGGCCATCTTGCCCACGACGACGTCGGCGCCGTTGGCCACGCCGTAGTCGTACATCCGCTCCAGGGCCTCGTCGCCCAGGTAGTCGTCGTTGTCGACGAACATCACGAACTCGCCCCGGGAGGCCTCGATGCCGACGTTGCGGGGCTTGCCCGACCAGCCGGAGTTCTCCTGGTGGATGACCTTCATCCGGGGGTCCTCGGCAGCGAGCGCGTCGAGCCGGGCCGGCGTCTCGTCGGTCGAACCGTCATCGACGAAGATCACCTCGAACTCGTCGGGGGGCAGCGACTGCCGCTGCAGCGAGGAGATGCAGTCCTCGATGTAGATCCCCGGGTTGTACACGGGGATGATGACGCTGACCTTGACCGGCATCGGGTTTCCGGGCCCCTTCGGGTCGCTCGCCGTAGACGTCCTGTTGTAGTGCGTGTTGCCCGATGCTAACCCGCTCGGCGAGGCCGCCTCACCTTTCGAGACCTCGCCGTGATCATCTGTGCCCGCGGGCAACTGAGCTGCGCAGTCTGTCTGTTCGCGGTCAACCTGGTTCGGCCGGGCGCTTCAGTCGGCGACCTCCACGCCGTAGCCCCGGGCCAGGGCGCCCAGACCTTGGTCGTACCCCTGCCCCACCGTGCGCAGGCGCCACAGGGGGCCGCGGCGGTAGAGCTCGGCGAGCAGCAGGGTGCGTTCGGTGGTCGCGGCGTCCAGAGTGGCCTGGACCAGGGGTGCGGCGCTGGGGCCCGGCCCGGAGCTGATGTGGATCGCGCCGACGTCACCGAAGGTGGGCGAGCCGTCGATGGCGGCGGCGACCACGACCTTGCGGGCCGAGGGCGGCAGTGCGGCGAGATCGACGCCGATCGTCTGCTCGGTCGGCCCGTCGCTGTGCAGCCGCACCGTCCCGCCCGGGTTCTCCGGCGCGCCGTAGAAGACGAAGTCCTCGTCGAAGCAGACCTGTTCGTCCTCGTCGACGACGAACGCGACCACGTCGATCTCGCACGCCGTCTGCTGCGCCCAGGCCGCGGTCACGGTCCAGGGGACCGCGGCGGAGGGTCCGCTCGGCTGCGGCAGGTCGATGACACCGCCGCGCGGGAGGACTTTCGGTGCCGCCGGCCCGCCGCCCCGCCGGGCGAGCGGGGTGATGACCGGGGCGTCGAGCCACGCCGCCTCGTGCGTGGGGAAGGCGAGGGCGGTGATCCGCTTCATCCGGCGGTCCCGTTCGCCGCCCTCCAGGAGTACGACGTCGGTGACGCTGGAGGAGAGGTTGATCGCCGCTGCTCCGCCGAGCTCGACGATCCGGCCGCGGGCCGCGACGGCGTCGGGGTGCGTGCCGCCGAGCACCAGGACGCGCCGCCCGGAGAGGGGACGGTCCTGGGCGGCCGGGTGTGCCGGACGCGGTGGCGGGGCCGGCGCCGGTGACGCCGGTCCGGGGAGGACGGCGGCGGGCGGTGCGGACTCCTGGACCGGCTGCGGGACGCGGGCCGGGGCGGGGGGCGGCGCGGGGGAGGGGATCGCGGCTTCCGGGCTTCGTGTCCGCTCGTGCGGCGTCCCCGGCCGTACGTCCCCCAGCAGCCGCACGAACGTGGCCTCGTCGAGCACCGGCACGCCCTCGGCCAGCGCGCGACGTGCCTTGCCGGAGCCGGACGAGGCGTCGTTGGTGACCAGTGCGCTGGTGTGCCGGCTGACGGACGCCATGACGTTCAGTCCGGCCCCGACGGCCTGCCGCTCCAGCTCCGCGCGCGGCGTCAGCGTCTCACCGGTGATCGCGACCTTCATGCCCTGCACCAGTGGCCCGCCCGGCTCCGGCCGCCCCGGATTGCGGTAGGCGCACGGCGTCTTGGGCGTCCGGGGAGCGAATCGGGGGTCCTGGCGGGGCGGGCAGGACACGAACGGCAACGGCAGTTCCAGGCGCGCCGCCTCCCGCAGCGAGGCACGCAGCACGCCCGCCAGCACCCGGGTGTCGTCGAGCGCGTCGTGCGCCCTGACCTGGGGGACGCCGTAGTGGGCGGCGAGCGTGCCCAGCCTGAGATCCTCGGTCGGCGGGTCGACCCGGCGGTTCAGGGCGAGGGTGCACAGGCGACGGGCCACCGGCAGCGCGGTGCCGGCGCGGGCGAACTCGTGGGCGAGGAAGTCGTAGTCGAACTGCGCGTTGTGCGCGACGAGCACCCGGTCCCGCAGCATCTCGGCGATGCGCGGCGCGACCTGGTCGAAGACCGGCGCGCCGCGCAGCCTCTCGGCCGTGAGCCCGTGGACATGCACCGGCCCGGGATCGCATCCGGGGTCGAGGAGCGTCGAGAACTCCTCCGTCTGCTCCCCGTCCGGCCCCAGCACCACCACGGCCACCGACAGCACCCGGTCTCGACGGGCGACGAGTCCCGACGTCTCCACGTCGAGCACGGCCCAGTCGTGGGGCGTAGGCGCGCAGGCCGGGATCGTCGAAGGCAGGGGAGAGGAGAGACATGGAGGAAGGATGGAGGGATCTTCACCGGCTCTTCAACCCGGATGTCGATTCATCCGTATAAGTGGATATCGAACGACACCTCTAGGGTGATGATGTGCGACTGCTCCTGATGTCCGACACCCACCTGCCCCGGCGCGCCAAGGCCCTTCCCGACGCCCTGCTCGCCGAAATCCCCCACGCCGACGTCGTGTTCCATGCCGGGGACTGGGTCGACTCCGGGACGCTCGATCTGCTGGAGGCCCGCTGCCGGCGGCTTGTCGGGGTGTACGGCAACAACGACGGGCCGGAGCTGCGTGCCCGGCTGCCGGAGGTGGCGTACGCGGAGCTGGAAGGGGTGCGGTTCGGCGTGATCCACGAGACGGGCGCCAAGCAGGGCCGGGAGCAGCGGTGCGCCGCCCGCTTCCCCGGCCTGGACGTGCTGGTCTTCGGCCACAGCCACATCCCCTGGGACACCACCGCCCCCACCGGCCTGCGCCTGCTGAACCCGGGCTCCCCGACGGACCGCCGGCGCCAGCCGCACTGCACGTACATGACCGCCACGGTCGCCGACGGGCTGCTCACGGACGTGGAACTGCACCGGCTGCCGCCGCGCGCACCGCGCTGAGCCGCGGGGCAGGCCCGTGACATGATCGCCGCATGGCTCAGGACGAGGGGTACCTCCTGGACAACCGGCAGTCCGAGGCCGGAACGCGCTTCGACGCGCTGGCAGCCCTCTTCGACGCCTCGACGTTCCGGCACCTCGAAGCGGCCGGGATCGCCGAGGGGTGGCGGTGCTGGGAGGTCGGGGCCGGTGGGCCGAGCGTGGCGGCGTGGCTGCGCGAGCGGGTCGGGCCGGGCGGCCGCGTGGTCGCCACCGACATCGACGTGTCCTGGACGGGTACGGCCGCCACCGAGGGCGTAGAGGTGCTCCGGCACGACGTCGGCCGCGACGACCCTCCGCCCGGCCCCTTCGACCTGGTGCACGCCCGGCTCGTCCTGGTCCACGTCACCGAGCGCGACGCCGCGCTGCGCGCCATGATCCGGGCGCTGCGCCCGGGCGGGCTGCTGCTGGTCGAGGACGCCGATCCCGCGTTGCAGCCGCTGATCTGCCCCGACGAGCACGGCCCCGAGCAGGAGCGGGCCAACCGGCTCCGCAGTGGCTTCCGCGAACTGCTGCGGCAGCGCGGCGCAGATCTGTCCTACGGGCGCAGACTGCCGCGGCTGCTGCGCGAGGCGGGCCTGGTGGACGTGGCGGCCGACGCCTACTTCCCGGTCACCTCACCCGCCTGCGACGCCCTGGAGGCGGCCACCGTCCGGCAGGTGCGGGACCGGCTCGTCGCCGCCGGCCTCGCCACGGACGAGGAGATCGACGGGCATCTCGCCGCCGTCGAGGCGGGACGCCTGGACCTCGCCACCGCGCCGATGATCTCGGCGTGGGGCCGCAGACCGGCAGGTGACGGCTCCCAGCGACCCGTCTAACGGCCTGACCCGCAATCGATGTGGCTGCGGGTTCCCCTCGGTGGTGCCTGCCCGTGAGCCCCGGGCCGCACCCGTCCGGTGGCGGTTCCGCGGCATTTACCAGTCGAGCAGATCCATGGAGCTCCGGCCGAGCCAGGCTGCGAACGACACGGGTCGATCGTCCAGGCTCAGTGGAAGGATTTGGTCGCAAGTGGCCCGGCCGTCGAACCACATCGTGCCCCGGTGCGGGCCAGTGACAATGAGCAGGGTGGAGAAGCCGCAGCCGTTCTCTTGGATGAACACAGCTCCGGATGTTTTGCGTTCCTGGAGCACCGCGTACTCAGCGTCCCAGTTGTTCCATGCCACCTGGTAGGCGTCGTGGTCCGGGAAGTCTTCCTCGAGCGGCTCACGGTCGTCCAGCTCGTCCTCGTAAGCACGGTAGGAGTCGGGATGGGGGAAAGCCGTGGCGAGCAGGTCGTAGTTGGTGCTCGAGTCTCCGTGCCAGCCCCACCCTGCCGTGCCTCGGCACAGGCGGTTCACAGTGCCGCCGGCACTGTGCCGGAGCAGGTAGTCCCGGTACTCGACCGGGAACGTGATCCCCAGCCCTTCCTCCGCCTCACGAACCTCGGATTCGGACAACGGCGGTGGTGCTGGAGACCTGTACTGCTCCCAAGCCGGACGGCTCAGCTCATCGAAGCGGCGTCCCCGCTCCACGCGTCCGGCTTCCGCTATCCAGTCGATCGTCATACGAGGGAGGGTAGACATGAGCGATCCACGGTGTTGCGCCGTGACATGACGACGGTCATGCCTGTTCTTGGGATGTGAAGATCGAGAAGACCCGTGCCGTCATGGCTCACCGCGCGCTCTGCGGTATTTCGGCGGCTTCACGTGGCGAGAGGTGAACTCAAGACCGGCTCACTGGGAGACCGTGCTCAGCGAGTGAAAGGCCCGGAGCGGTCACCCGGACGGGTCGAGGAGGATCTTGCGGACGCCGTCGGAGCGGCTTGCGAACAGTTCGTACGCGGCCGGGCCTTCGGAGAGGGCGAAGCGGTGAGAGACCACGACCTCGGGCCGGAGCCGGCCCGCCCGGGTCAGGGCGATCAGAGGAGGGAGTTCGTAGTGCACCGAGCACAGCCCGATGGCGAACTCCAGTTCCTTGACCTGCGCCAGGTACATGTGGAACGGGAACGACTTGTTCTGGCTGACGCCGATGACGCTGACCCGGCCGGCCTGCCGGACGGACTTGAGGGCGAGTTGGATGGTGGCGTCGGAACCCACCGCCTCCACCACGGCGTCCGGGCCGCGGCCGGCGGTCATGTCCCGGACGGCCGCCCGCACGTCGTCCCCCTCGACCGGCTCGACGCCCAGCCCGGCGGCGAAAGCGCGGCGCTCCGCGACCAGGTCCACGCCCAGCACCCGGGCCGCGCCCATCGCGAAGGCGGACTGGGCGGCCATGAGGCCGACCGGGCCGAGGCCGATGACCAGGACGGTCTCGCCGGGCTGGATGCGGGCACGGCGGCAGCCGTACCAGGCCGTGGGGGCGTTGTCCGTCAGGACGACGGCGGCGGCGTCGGAGATGTCCTCGGGCAGGTGCACCAGGTTGACGTCGGCGCAGGGCACGGCCAGCAGCTGAGCCTGGCTGCCCGGGAGCTTCCGGCTCACTCCGTAGCAGAGTTCCGTGCTCGACGTGGCGCGCTCACAGCGGGCGGTGAACCCGGCCGCGCACTGCCCGCACTGCGCACAGCCGACGGAGGCCGGCACCAGAACCCGGTCGCCGGGCTTGAACCGGGTGACCTCGCCACCGGTGTCGACGACCACGCCGACGCATTCGTGTCCCGGTGGGTAACCCAGGTCCGGGCTGAAGGCGTTGCCGCCGTAGATGTGCAGGTCGCTGCCGCAGATACCGGCCGCGGTCACCCGCACCACCGCGTCGGCGGGGCTGGTGACGGCCGGGTCGGGGACCTCGCCGTAGCGGATGTCGTGACGGCCGTGGTACGTCAGTGCCTTCATCGGGTCTCTCCCTCCCCTCGGCCCCGGTCAGTCCGCGATCTTCAGCACCAGCTTGCCGTGGTTGTCACCGCGGAACAGGCGCATCAGGGTCTCGGGGAACGCCGCGACCGAGCCGGACACCACGTCCTCCAGGGACTTCAGCCGGCCCTCGGCACGCCACGTGGCCATCTGCGCGATGCCCTCCGCGTACCGGTCGGCGTAGTCGAACACCACGATGCCCGTCATGGAGGCGCGGTTCACCAGCAGCGACAGGTAGTTGGCGGGGCCTTGCGGCTTGGTGCTGTTGTACTGGGAGATCGCGCCGCAGACGACCACGCGGGCGCCGCGCGCCAGCCGCAGCAGCACGGCGTCCAGAACGTCGCCGCCGACGTTGTCGAAGTACACGTCGACGCCGTCGGGGGCGTGCTCGCGCAGGGCCTTGCGGACGTCCTCGCCCTGGTAGTCGATACACGCGTCGAACCCGAACTCGTCCACCACCAGGCGGCACTTGGCCTCGCCGCCCGCGATGCCGACGACCCGGCAGCCGAGGATCTTGGCGATCTGCCCGACGACGCTGCCGACGGCCCCGGCCGCTCCGGAGACCACGACGGTCTGCCCCGGCTCGGGACGCCCGACCTCGATCAGGCCGAAGTAGGCCGTCAGGCCGGACATGCCGAGCGTGCCGAGATAGGTCGGCAAGGGAGCCGCCGCGGGGTCGACCCTGGTCACGCCGCGCCCGTCCGACACGCAGTACTCCTGCACGCCGAACGTGCCCGACACATGGTCGCCGACCTCGAACCCGGAGTGCCGGGAGGCGACCACCCTGCCCACCGCGCCGGCGCGCATCACCTCGCCGATCTCCACCGGGCGGATGTAGGACCGGCCCGCGTTCATCCAGCCGCGCATCGCCGGGTCGATCGACAGGCAGAGCACCTGCACCAGGAACTCGCCGTCGCCCGGCTGCCCGGCCGGCTCCTCGGCGAGCTGCCAGTCGGTGGGGCGCGGCTCCCCCACGGGACGCGCTGCCAGGCGTATCTGGCGGTTCATCGTGCTCATCTCCGGAGCCTCTCCTCGGCTGCATACCGTCCAGTCGGTACGGCTGTGAGCGTACGGGTGCCCGCCGTCCGGGGCAAGAGCCGATCCGTCACGACTTACGGATCGTGCCGGTGCCGGTCCCGGGCAGGAGCTACTCCTGTCCCGGCACCGCCATCTCCCCGAGGAGCGACCAGTCGTCCTGCGGGACGTTCGCGTTCACGATGCGCGGCGTCTCGGCCAGATGCGGAGGCAGCGTCCGCTGCGCGGCCTTGAAGTGCGCGGACTGCACGTGTGCGGCTCCGGCCTCGTCGTCGCGGAACGCCTCGACCAGGACGTACTCCGACGGCTCGTCCACGCTGCGCGACCAGTCGAACCAGAGGCAGCCGGGCTCGGCGCGCGTCGCCCGGGTGAAGTCGGCGGTGATCTCGGGCCAGCGGTCGGCGTGCTCGGGACGGACGCGGAACTTCGCGGTGATGAAGATCATGGATTTCCCTTCTCGGGTGTGCTGATGGGGCCACACGATCGTACGAACCCGGATCAGGAGGATCGGTGCGGATGCACCGCCCCCTCCGTCGCGGTCAGCGGCGCTCCGCTGCCGCCCCAGCGCAGTGCCACGATCTCCGCGGCGACGGACACCGCCACCTCCTCGGGCGTACGGGCCCCCAGGTCGAGGCCGACCGGTGAGCGCAGCCGGGACAGTTCGGACTCCGTCAGCCCGGCCTCGGCCAGCCGTCGGGTCCGCTCGGCGTGGGTGCGGCGGCTGCCCATCGCCCCGATGTAGACGGCCGGTCGGCGCAGGGCCTCCGTCAGCAGCGGCACGTCGAACTTCGGGTCGTGCGTCAGCACGCAGATGACGGTGCGCTCGTCCGTGTCGGTCTCGCGCAGATAGCGGTGCGGCCACTGCGCGACCACCTCGACGCTTTCGGGGAAGCGCCGGGGCGTGGCGAAGACGGGGCGTGCGTCGCAGACGGTGACCCGGTAGCCGAGGAAGTCCCCGATGCGGGCCACGGCCGCCGCATAGTCGATCGCGCCGAAGACCAGCATCCGGGGCGGCGGTGCGAAGGACTGCAGGAACACGCTCACGGAGTCCTCGCGGCGCTGCCCCTCGGGCCCGTAGTGCCGCAGGCCGGTGGCGCCGAGCGCGAGTTCGCCGCGGGCGTCGGCGGTCACGGCCGCGTCCAGGCCGCTCGCGCCGAGCGTGCCGAGGGTCCGGTCCGGCCAGACGGCGAGGGACGCCCCGCGCGGCGCCGGCCCGTCGGTCACGGTCGCCACCGTGACCGGCTCACCCGCCGCGACCGAGTCCACGACCGCGCCGAAGCCGGGATCCCGCCCGGGTGTGACCGCGCGCACCAGGACGGTGATCTCGCCGCCGCAGGTCAGGCCGACCGCGAAGGCGTCCTCGTCGCTGTAGCCGAAGGTCTCCAGGCGGGCCTCGCCGCCCGCGGCGACCTCCTGCGCCAGTTCGAACACGGCCCCCTCGACGCACCCCCCGGACACACTGCCCACGACCTCCTCGTCCGGGCCCACCGCCATCGCCGCGCCCGGGTCGCGCGGTGCGCTGCGACTGACGCCGACGACCGTCGCGAGGCCGAACGGGGCCCCGGCCGCGTACCAGCGGCCGAGCACCGGGAGAACGTCCCGCACGAGCCGCTCCTCTCCTTGCGCGCACCCCGCCGGGTACCCCGGCGGCGGTTAATTCCGTTGTGACTCCGCGTGCCGGTCTGGTGCACTGCACAGGTCAGCGACGTCACCGAATCCGGAGGAGTTCCGAATGCGCACTGCGTGCATGTCCCCCCAGCCAGGAACGGACCTCTCTCCGAAGGACATGACGCTTCGTGCACATGCTCAACCTTGGAATTCTCGCCCATGTCGACGCGGGTAAGACCAGCCTGACCGAGCGGCTGCTCCATTCGGCCGGGGTGATCGACGAGATCGGCAGTGTCGACGACGGGAACACCCGCACCGACACCCTCGCCCTGGAGCGGCAGCGCGGCATCACCATCAAGTCCGCCGTCGTCTCGTTCCCGCTCGACGGCGTGACCGTCAACCTCATCGACACCCCCGGCCACCCGGACTTCATCGCCGAGGTGGAGCGTGTCCTCGGCGTGCTGGACGGCGTCGTTCTCGTCGTCTCCGCCGTCGAAGGCGTGCAGGCGCAGACGCGTGTGCTGATGCGGACGCTCCAGCGGCTGCGCATCCCCACGCTGCTCTTCGTCAACAAGATCGACCGGAGCGGGGCACGCCACGACGAGGTGCTGCGGGAGATCGCAGCCCGGCTGACCCCCGCGATCGTGCCGATGGGCACCGCCACCGGGCTCGGTACCCGCGCGGCCCGCTTCACGCCAGCCCCCGGACCGGCGGTCGGCGCCCTCGACGTCCTGACCGGGCACGACGACGTCCTGCTGGCCGCGTACGTCGAGAACACGGTCACGGATTCCCTGCTGCACGGCTCCCTCGTCGCGCAGACCCGGGAGGCGCTCGTCCACCCGGTGTATTTCGGGTCCGCCACGACGGGCGCGGGCGTGGCGGCGCTCCTGTCCGGCATCGAGACGCTGCTGCCTGCGGCGCAGGGGGATGCGGACGGGCCGGTCTCCGCCACGGTGTTCAAGGTCGACCGGGGCCCGGCGGGGGAGAAGGTCGCCTACGCCCGGATGTTCTCCGGGACGCTGCACACCCGCGACCGGGTCCCCTTCGGCACGGACGGCGCCGAGGGCCGGGTCACCGGCATCAGCGTCTTCGGGCACGGCACGGACACCCGTGCGGACTCCGTCGCGGCCGGCCGGATCGCCCGCATCACCGGGCTCGCGGACATCCGGATCGGCGATGCGATCGGCGAACCGCGCAAGGCGTACGAGCACGTCTTCGCCCCGCCGACCCTGGAGACGGTCGTCGTCCCCGGCCCTCACGCGCACCGGGGAGCGCTCCACCTCGCCCTCACCCAGCTCGCCGAGCAGGACCCGCTGATCGGCCTGCGCCACGACGAGCGCCGCCGGGAGACCTCCGTCTCCCTTTACGGCGAGGTGCAGAAGGAGGTCATCCAGGCCACCCTCGCCGACGAGTACGGCCTCGACGTCGGCTTCCGCGAGACGACGCCGCTGTGCATCGAACGGCCCGTCGGCACCGGGCGGGCTGTGGAGTTCAACAAGAAGGACCCGAACCCCTTCCTCGCGACGGTCGGCCTGCGTGTCGACCCCGCGCCGGTCGGATCGGGTGTCCACTTCCGGCTGGAGGTGGAGCTCGGGTCGATGCCGTACGCCTTCTTCAAGGCCGTCGAGGACACCGTGCGCGAGACCCTCGGCCAGGGCCTGCACGGCTGGCAGGTCACCGACTGCGTGGTCACCATGACCCACAGCGGCTACTCGCCCCGGCAGAGCCACGCCCACCAGGGCTTCGACAAGAGCATGTCGAGCACGGGGGCCGACTTCCGCGGCGTGACCCCGCTGGTGCTGATCGAGGCGCTGCGGCGGGCCGGGACCCGGGTCCACGAGCCGCTGCACCGCTTCCGCGTCGAGGCGCCCGCCGACACCCTCGGCGCCCTGCTGCCGGTCCTGGCCCAGCTCGCGGCCGTACCCGAGGCGACCCGGACCCGGGGCGAGGTCTGTGTCCTCGAAGGCACCGTGCCGGCCGCCCGGGTGCACGCCCTCGGACAGCGGCTGCCGGGACTCACCCGGGGCGAGGTCGAGCTGGAGAGCTGCTTCGCCCACTACGCGCCCGTCACCCACGGCACGATCCCCGAGCGCCCGCGCACCGACCACAACCCGCTGAACAGGAAGGAGTACTTGTTGAACGTGACACGGAGGGTCGGTGGCTGACGTGTGAGGGTTGTCCGGACGGAACTTACTCCAGAGTCAGGGGTGTTGACGGTGTCCTGATATCGCCGGACTGTAGTGGACATGCCGACTATCCGAGCGCGACTCCTGGTCGTCCTGATCGTCCTCTTCGGTTCGGTGTCGGTGGCGGGCGTCCCGCCGGCCACCGCCGCGCCCCCTCCCGGCTCCCTCTGGTTCGACGACCCCACCGTCACCGTGCGGGACGGCCGCTTCACCGACGCCCACGGCCGCGAGATCGTGCTGCGCGGCTACAACGTCTCCGGCGAGACCAAGCTCGCGGAGAACAAAGGCCTGCCTTTCGCCTCGGTCGCCGACGCCCGCAAGTCGGCGACCGCGCTGCGCACCCTCGGCGGCGGCAACACCGTCCGCTTCCTGCTCTCCTGGGCCTACGCCGAGCCCGAGCGCGGCCAGGTGGACACGGCCTACCTGGCCGCCGCCACCGACCAGATGAAGGCCTTCCTCGACGCGGGCATCCGCGTCTACCCCGACTTCCACCAGGACCTCTACTCCCGGCACCTGTTCGACGCCGACAGCTGGTACACGGGCGACGGCGCCCCCAAGTGGGCGGTGGACGCCGGGAAGTACCCCGACGAGTCCTGCGGGATCTGCCTCTTCTGGGGGCAGAACATCACCCAGAACGAGGCCGTGAAGCGCGCCACGTACGACTTCTGGCACAACGCCCACGGCGTGCAGGACGCCTTCCTCGCCACCGCTGAGAAGACCATGCGGTACGTGCGACAGCACCTGAGCGCCGACCAGTTCAAAGGCATGGCCGGCTTCGACCCCTACAACGAACCGCACGCGGGCGTCTACGACTCCGGACAGACCAGCCGCGCCTGGGAGAGGGGCGTCCTCTGGCCCTTCTACGAGAAGTTCCGGGCCCGCATGGACACGGCCGGCTGGCGTGACAAGCCCGCGTTCGTGGAGCCGAACCTCTTCTGGAACGCCAACCTCGACTTCCAGAGGCAGGAGGGCGGCCTGCTGGACGCCGGCACCCTCGGACCGCGCTACGTCTTCAACACCCACTTCTACGACCAGAAGGCCATCTCCGGCGTCTTCATGTGGGGCAAGGCAGCCGACGGCCAGTATGCGGGCGACTTCCGCACCGTCCGCGACCGGGCCGCCGCAGCGCGGACGGCCGCCGTGGTCAGCGAGTTCGGACACCCGCTCGCGGGCAACGTCTCCGACAAGGCGCCGACGGTCCTCAAGGCGATGTACCAGGCCCTCGACTCCCGCCTCAAGGGCGCCGACTGGTGGACCGACCCGGCGGCCTCGGGACCGGTGCTCTCCGGCTCCCAGTGGCAGTGGGACATCTACAACGGCCGCCACCGCGAGCTGATGAACGGCAACCCCGGCAAGGTCCTCACCGCCGGCGACGCCTGGAACGACGAGGACCTCTCCGCCGTACGCCTCGACGACTCCGGCGCACCGGTGCTGCGCCAGGACGCCCGGCTCCTGGACCGCCTCTACCCGAGCGCCACGGCCGGTGAGACCGTCGGCTTCACCTACGAGGACCGCTCCCGGGACGGCTCGACGACCCTGACCTGGAACCCGGTGCCCGGCTCCCTGCCGAACGTGCAACGACTCGTGGGGTCGGGGCAGTACGGGCTGCTGCTGTGGCGTTCCAGCGGCGGCCCGGCACCCACCGAACTGCACCTCCCGGCGAGCTTCCCGGCCGCTTCCACCACGGTCGTCTCCGACCTGGGCACGGTCCATGGCCCGCCGGCGTACACCGCATCGACCCCGGTCGGTGTGGCCCAGGAGCCCGGCGGTACGGGAAGCCGCCGCCTGCTGCTCACCGCGCCGGACCCGGGCGTCCTGCACTACGCGCTGGTGACCAACGGGGCGACGGCTCCCTCGGCGGAGCTGCTCGCCGCGGCCCGCTCCGAACTGGCGGCCTGGGCGGCCAAGGAGGTCAACCGGCGGAAGGGCTAGTCCAGTCGGCCCGCACCTTGCCGAGCCGGACACGCTGCGGGTGGTCACCGACCGGCACGGACACGATCTTCTTCCCGGTGGCGAAGTCGATGGCCGTGACCTGGTCGGTGCCGCTCTCGGAGACCACACAGGACCTGCCGTCACCGCTGACCGTGGCCCAGTAGGGCTTGGAGGCGGTGACGAGCGGGCCCTCCTGGAGGGTGGCGCGGTCGACGACGGTGGCGTAGTCGTCCATCGTGCCCGCGACGCACAGCTTGCGGCCGTCCGGGCTCATGGAAATACCGTGGTGGCGCGAGTCGTTGACGAAGGTCGTGCGGTCGTCGCTGGTCGCCGGGTTCTTCGGCAGGGTCTTGCTGCGGGTGACCTTGTCGGTGGCGATGTCGTACTCGAAGAAGCCGTTGAAGAACGAGACCTGGAAGTACAGCTTCGACTCGTCCGGCGAGAAGACGGCCGGACGGACGGCGTCCGAGTGGTCCTTCAGACCGAGCGCGTCCAGCTGCGGTCGCATGTCGATGACCTTGACCTGCTTGTACGTCGTGGCGTCGACGACCGTGATGCGCCGGTCGCCCTTCGTCCAGTCCAGCCACGGGGCGTCGGTCTGCGTGTTCACGTCGCCGATCGCCATGTTGTAGATGTACTTGCCGTCCTGGGTGAAGATGTTCTCGTGCGGCTTGTCGCCGGTGCCGAACCTGCCCAGTTCCCTGCCGGAGACGATGTCCAGGACGTGCACGGTGTTGGAGGTCGACGCCGAGACCGCGACCCGCTTGCCGTCGGGGGAGACCGCCATGTGGTCGGAACGGTAACCGGACACGGGGAAGCGCCAGTTGAGCCGCCCGGAGGCCAGGTCGATCGACACGACGTCGGCGAAGCTCGGCCGGGAGACGACCACCGACGACCCGTCCGGCGTCGAGTACATGTCGTCGACGAACTGGTCGTGGCCCTCGCCCACGCTGTTGCGGATCGCCATGAAGTAGATCCACTTGATCGGGTCGGCGTTGATCGCCGCCATCCGCTCGTCCTTGTCGGGGATGACGTCGATCCGGCCGATCTTCGCGAAGTCGCCGGTGGACCGGATGACATCGGCGGTGCCGTCCCAGTTGTTGCCCACGAACAGCACCTCGCGCAGCGCGGCGGAGGAGCCCGGGGCGGCCGCGGTGGCGGCGGTCGCGGAAACGGTGAAGGTCAGGGCGAGGGCTGCGGCTACGGAGCACAGGTGCCGGCGTCGGAAGACGGGCATGACTGCTCCCCTCTCTGCTGGGGGGGGTCTGTGGGGCGCGCGAGATCTGAACACACGTGCTTTCAAAGTCAACTTACTGAAAAGTAAGGAAGGGGTGGCCTTCTCCACAAGACGCCGTGCACGACAAAATCGGTGTTCGAACGACGAAGGGAGAGCCGGTGCCGGGCAGACTCAGAGCGCCGACCGGCCGCTACGGCGGCAAGACCGCGGAGGAACGGCAGGCCGAACGGCGCCGGCGGTTCCTCGACGCCGCGCTCGAACTGTTCGGCGACGCCCCCGGCTTCCGCTCCATTACGGTGGCGGCCCTCAGCGAGACGGCCGGGCTCTCCACCCGGCAGTTCTACGAGGAGTTCCGCACCCTTGAGGACGTGCTCGCCGCGCTGCACCTCCAGGTCAACGGCTGGGCCGAGGCGGCCGTGCTGGAGGCGGCCGCGGACACCGCGGACCTGCCGCTCGTCGAGCGCGTCACCGCCGTCTTCCGCGCCTACGCCGGGAACGTCGCCGCCGATCCGCGCCGGATCCGCATCACCTTCGTCGAGATCATCGGCGTCAGCCCGCGTCTGGAGGAGCAGCGGCTCGCCCGCCGGGCCGGCTGGGTCGACCTCATCTGCGCCGAGGCCGAAGCGGCCGCCGCCCGCGGAGAGGCCGCCCCCCGCGACTACCGCCTCGCCGCGACGGGCTTCATCGGCAGCGTCAACGGCCTGCTGCACGACTGGAGCGCCGGCTGGGTCGACGCGACACTCGACGAGGTCGTCGACGAACTGGTCCGGCAGTTGCTGGGGATCCTGCGGCCGCCGGGGTGGACGCCGGACGGGTGACGGTGGGTGCAGGACGCGGGGGGCGGTGTCCTGTCGTACGCCGCCCGGACTCCGGCCGGTCCCGGTCCCTGCCGGGCGGGACCTTTCCCGGAGTTGCTCACGGCTACCGCCCGTGAGACCGGCACCGCGGACCACGCACCGGACGGCGGCGGTCGCCCGAGCCGGGTACCGAGGCGCCCCTCGGACAGGGGCGGACCGGCTGTCAGCTCAACAGCCGTTCCCTGACCGCGACGAGGACTTCCGTGCGGCTGCGGGGGCCGTTGTCGGCTGCGATGAGGTGGTCCCCGATGCGCAGCGAGAAGGTGATCAGGCAGCGGGCCTCGACATCGCCCTCGTCGGGGCAGAAGGCCCCGTAGAGCTCGCGCAGATAGTCCATGCGCCGGTTGTCGGCCCGGCGCAGGCAGCGTGCGACGCTTTCGTCGCGCCGGGCCCAGTCGCGGATCGCGAGCTCGACCCCGGCGCTGGTCACGTGTGCCTCGCCCGACCCCACGAAGTCGAAGAGGCGCCCGAGCCGCTCGCGGGCGTCGCCTCCGCCGCGCTCGATCCGCTCGATGACATCCTCGGTGACCGCTCGCTCCCAGATCTGGAGCATCTCCTCCAGCAGGTCGGCACGGTTGCGGAAGTAGCCGTAGAAACCGCCCTTGCTGACGCCGAGCGCCTGGGCGAGGACCTCGACCCGGACGGCCTCGGGACCGCCGGCGGCAAGCGCCCGCAGCCCCTCCTCGATCCACTTGTCCCGCGGCGTGCGGATCGCGCCCATGCCGTGTCTCCCCTCATATGTCCCGGCCAAGTATACGGAGCCGTATAGACGGGTAGATGCAGACCCGCCGGGCCAGCTCGGCGCGCATGAACAGCGCCATCACGCCACCGATGACGAAGAACGCGAACGACGTGGCCAGGTACAGCGTGCCGATCGTCTTGTGGTCCGTCGTCGTCAGCCACTTGA
>NZ_WWIC01000124.1:0-98855 GCF_009872555.1 Streptomyces sp. SID5643 | reverse complement strand
GATAGGTCTCGCCGGTGAGCTCGTCGCGCACCGGCACCGACTCGTCCCAGTCCAGGCCGAGTTGCGGCATGTCCAACGAGACCGTGGCCTCCTGGGCGTGGTGCGGGTCGAGGTTCGCGACCACCAGGACGGCATCGGAGCCTCTGCGCTTGCTGTACGCGATGAGCGCGTCGTTGTCGGTGTGGTGGAAGCGGAGGTTCCTGAGCCGGTGCAGCGCGGGGTGCTCCCGCCGGATGGTGTTGAGCCGGGTGAGGAGCCGGGTGATGGTGCGGCCCTCGCGTTCGGCGGCGGCCCAGTCGCGGTGCCTGAGCTGGTACTTCTCCGAGTCCAGATACTCCTCGCTGCCCTCCTTCAGCGGGGTGTTCTCACACAGCTCGTAGCCGGAGTAGATGCCCCAGGCCGGCGACAGGGTCGCCGCGAGCACGGCCCGGACCTCGAAGGCGGGCCGGCCGCCGTGCTGGAGGTAGGCGTGCAGGATGTCGGGGGTGTTGGCGAAGAAGTTCGGCCGCATGTAGGAAGCGGCCTCACCCGAGAGCTCCGTGAGGTACTCGGTCAGCTCCTGCTTGGTGTTGCGCCACGTGAAGTACGTGTACGACTGCTGGAAACCGATCTGGGCCAGGGTGTGCATCATCGCCGGACGCGTGAACGCCTCGGCCAGGAAGATCACATCCGGGTCGGTGCGGTTGACCTCCCCGATCACCCGCTCCCAGAACACCACCGGCTTGGTGTGCGGATTGTCCACCCGGAAGATCCGCACCCCGGCGTCCATCCAGTGCCGCAGCACCCGCACCGTCTCCGCGACCAGACCGTCCATGTCGGCGTCGAAGGCGATCGGGTAGATGTCCTGGTACTTCTTCGGCGGGTTCTCCGCATAGGCGATGGTGCCGTCGGGGCGGTGGTGGAACCACTCCGGGTGCTTCTGCACCCAGGGATGGTCCGGCGAGCACTGCAACGCGAAGTCCAGCGCCACCTCCATGCCCAGCTCCCGCGCCCGCCGCACGAAGGCGACGAAGTCCTCCAGCGTCCCCAGATCCGGGTGCACCGCGTCATGACCGCCCTCGGGCGAACCGATCGCCCAGGGCACACCCACGTCGTCCGGACCGGGGGAGAGGGTGTTGTTCTTCCCCTTGCGGAACGTGGTGCCGATGGGGTGGATCGGCGGCAGGTAGACCACGTCGAAGCCCATCGCCGCGATCGCCGGAAGCCTGCGCGCCGCCGTGGCGAACGTGCCGTGCGGCTGCTCGCGCGTGCCCTCCGAACGCGGGAAGAACTCGTACCACGAGCCGTACAGCGCCCGCTCCCGCTCCACCAGCAGCGGCAGCGGCTCACTGCTGGTCACCAGATCCCGCAGCGGATACCGCGCCAGGACCTCGTCCACCTCCGGCGTCAGCGCCCCCGCCAGACGGGCCGCCGCGGGGCGGTCCTCGTCCCGCAGGGCGTCGACGGCGGTGAGGATCACGTCGCGCAGTCCCTCCTCCTCGGGCACACCGGCGGCCGCCCGCTCGTACAGACGTGCGCCCTCCTCCAGGACGACGTCCGTGTCCATGCCGGCCGGGATCTTGATCTCGGCGTGGTGACGCCAGGTACCGACCGGGTCCCCCCAAGCCTCGACGGTGAACGTCCACAGGCCGGGTTCCCCGGCGGTGACCGTGGCGCCCCAGCGGTCCGTGCCCGGGGCCAGCTCCCGCAGGGGCGTCCACGGGCCGGGCCGGCCCCCGGGGTCCTTCAGGACGACATTGGCCGCCACCGCGTCGTGCCCCTCCCGGAACACGGTCGCCGAGATCTCGAAGGTCTCGCCGGTGACGGCCTTGGCCGGCCGGCGTCCCTGCTGGACCACCGGACGGACATCGAGTACGGGTATGCGCCCGACGGCGGTCGCGTTGCCAGGTGGTGGTGGCGAGGCCGGGGGACCGGCATCGGCCGGGCGCGCGGGGCGTGCTTCGCCGCCGGGCGCGCGCGCCCCGGTGGTGCGGCGGTTGGGGGGTGCTGGCGAATGGTGCTTGGCGGGCATGACCGCTCCTGTCCGCGTCAACGTGGGTGGGCGGAGGTCTGTGGGGAGGTGGGTCCTGCTTGGTGCTCCTGAGAGGGGTACCCGCAGGAGCCTTCCCACCCTATTCGGGTGGGCAATCCGGCACTTTGTTAACTACTCACGCGTATGTCGACACACAAGACCGGCCTCGTCCGCGACGGACGAGGCCGGCCCCTGGCATGGTTGCTCCTTCGCCCTACTCGCGCGGCACCCGCAGTAACTTGTCCGGCGAACCGGCTCCCCGGCCGGAGACCTTCCCGGTCGTGGCTCCGGCCGTCAAGGCCCTCCCGACCTGGGCCGGAGTGGCTTTCGGATGATCGTCCAGATAGAGCGCGGCGACGCCTGCGGCGTGCGGGGACGCCATCGAGGTACCCGAGTAGGTGGCCCGCGCGGTGTCGCTCGCGGCGGACGCGGAGGTGATACCGGCACCCGGAGCGAACAGATCGAGCGCCGGACCGTGGTTGGAGAAGGCCGATTTCCTATCCCCCCGGTCGGTCGCCCCGACCGTGACGGCCTGCTCGACGCTTCCCGGGGAGTACAGGCCGGCCGGCCTGCCGTCGTTGCCCGCGGCGACCGTGTAGGTGACGCCGGAGGCGATGGAGGCGCGGACGGCGGCGTCCAGCCGGTCGTTGCGCGGTCCGCCCAGGCTGAGGTTGGCGACCGCGGGCTTCCTCGCGTGCCGGGTCACCCAGTCGACCCCTGCGATCACCCGGGCCGTGGTGCCCCCGCCCGCGGCGTCGAGGACGCGCACGGAGACGATCCGGGCCTTCTTGGCGACGCCGTGGTCCGTCCCCGCGACGATGCCGGCGACGTGGGTGCCGTGGCCGTTGCCGTCCGCGGCGACCGGGTCGCCCCCGACGAAGTCCCAGCCGTGGCCCGCCCGGCCGGCGAAGTCCCGGTGGGTGGTCCGGACGCCGGTGTCGATCACGTAGACCGTCACCCCGGCGCCCGCCTTCCCGGGCCAGGTGTAGCTCCGGTCCAGCGGCAGCTTGTGCTGGTCGAGGCGGTCCAGCCCCCAGGACGGGGGGTTCCGGGTGCCGTCGAGCCGGACGCGGGTGTCCTGGACGACCGAGGCGACCCGGGGGTCCGCGGCCAGCCGCCCGGCCTGTCTCTCGTCCGCGCGGACGGCGTAGCCGTTCAGGACGGTGCCGTAGGTGTGGCTGATCTCCACCCCGTACCGTCCGGCGAGCTCTTTTCCGGCCGCCGACCCGGCAGGCGTGCCCTCCCTCAGCGTCACCAGGTAACTTCCGTGCACGGAGCCGGGTGATCCGGCGCCGAGTATCCGCCCCTCCGATGCGGCGTGCGCGGGCAGGGTGATGGCCGAAAACGCCGCGGCGCAGACCGCCGCCAGGCCCCCCGTCCGGCGCAGACGCCGCTCGCGCGTCCGAGCCATGGTCCGAGTTCCCCTCCTCGACTCGGCGTACGGCTGCCGCGCGGCGCCGCGAACGGCGGGCACGGGCCGGGTACGCCAGAGGCAGCCTCTCGTGACGCGTGAAGCACCACAAGGACGCCTATGGGTGCGGAATCGGCCATATCCGTGGATGGTGCTGTTCAGGCCGATCGGGCGGCGGGTGGCGGAGCTTCAGCGGCACAGGCACCGACGCCGGTACTGTCGTAGGAGACGTCGTCGAAGCCCTGCGAAATCCAGCGAACGCGCCGAGGTGGAACCCGTGAAGGCGATCCGTCGATTCACCGTCCGACCCGTTCTCCCCGACCCCCTCCGGCCCATCGGTGATCTGGCCCGCAACCTGCGCTGGTCGTGGCACGCGGAGACCCGTGACCTGTTCCGGTCGGTCGACCCCGAGCGGTGGGCCGCCTCGGGCGGCGACCCCGTCCGGCTGCTCGGCAGCGTGCCGCCCGCGCGGCTCGCGGAGCTGGCCGGCGACGGCCCGTTCCTGCGCCGCCTCGCCGCGGTCGCGGGCGATCTGCACGACTACACGACCGGCGACCGCTGGTACCAGACCCAGCCCGAGGAACTGCCCGCCGCGATCGCCTACTTCTCACCCGAGTTCGGCATCACGGCCGCCCTGCCCCAGTACTCCGGCGGCCTCGGCATCCTGGCCGGCGACCACCTCAAGGCGGCCAGCGACCTCGGCGTCCCGCTGATCGGCGTCGGCCTGCTCTACCGGCACGGCTACTTCCGCCAGACCCTGTCCCGGGACGGCTGGCAGCAGGAGCACTACCCGGTCCTCGACCCCAACGAGCTGCCCGTCGTCCAGCTGGAGGAGGCCGACGGCACCCCCGCCCAGGTCTCCCTCGCCCTGCCCGGCGGCAAGCGGCTGCACGCCCGGATCTGGCTGGCGCAGGTCGGCCGGGTCCCGCTGCTGATGCTGGACTCCGACGTCGAGGAGAACGACCTCGGCGAGCGCGGCGTGACCGACCGGCTCTACGGCGGCGGCAGCGAGCACCGGCTGCTCCAGGAGATGCTCCTCGGCATAGGAGGGGTCCGGGCGGTACGGACGTACTGCCGGCTGACCGGCCACCCCGCGCCGGAGGTGTTCCACACCAACGAGGGGCACGCCGGCTTCCTCGGTCTGGAGCGGATCGCCGAACTCTGTGCCGAGGGGCTGGACTTCGACTCCGCGCTGGAGTCGGTCCGCGCCGGGACCGTCTTCACCACCCACACCCCCGTCCCGGCCGGCATCGACCGCTTCGACCGCGAACTGGTCGCCCGGCACTTCGGCCCCGACGCCGAGCTGCCCCGCATCGACGTCGACCGCATCCTGCGGCTCGGCATGGAGAGCTACCCCGGCGGCGAGCCCAACCTCTTCAACATGGCCGTGATGGGCCTGCGTCTGGCCCAGCGCGCCAACGGCGTCTCCCTGCTGCACGGCAACGTCAGCCGCGAGATGTTCGCCGGCCTGTGGCCCGGCTTCGACGCCGACGAGGTGCCGATCACCTCCGTGACCAACGGCGTGCACGCTCCCACCTGGGTCGCCCCCGAGGTGTTCCGGCTCGGCGCCCGGCAGGTCGGCGACCGGCGCGCCGAGGACGCGCTGACCGTCGGCGGCTCGGACCGCTGGGACGCGGTCGCCGACATCCCCGACCGGGACATCTTCGAGCTGCGCCGGGTGCTGCGTGAACAGCTCGTCGAGGAGGTGCGCGAGCGGCTGCGGGCCTCCTGGCGGCAGCGCGGCGCCCACACGGCCGAGCTGGGCTGGATCGACGGCGTCCTCGACCCGGACGTCCTCACGATCGGCTTCGCCCGGCGCGTCCCGTCGTACAAGCGCCTGACGCTGATGCTGCGGGACCGGGACCGGCTGATGGACCTGCTGCTGCACCCCGAGCGGCCGGTCCAGATCGTCGTCGCGGGCAAGGCGCACCCGGCCGACGACGGCGGGAAGCGGCTGGTGCAGGAGCTGGTGCGGTTCGCGGACGATCCGCGGGTGCGGCACCGGATCGTGTTCCTGCCGGACTACGGCATGGCGATGGCGCAGAAGCTGTACCCCGGCTGCGACATCTGGCTGAACAATCCGCTCAGGCCGCTGGAGGCCTGTGGTACGTCCGGCATGAAGGCGGCGCTCAACGGCTGTCTCAATCTGTCCGTCCTCGACGGCTGGTGGGACGAGTGGTTCCAGCCCGACTTCGGCTGGGCCATCCCCACGGCCGACGGTGCCGGGACCGACCCCGACCACCGCGACGACATAGAGGCCGCGGCGCTGTACGACCTGCTGGAGCAGCGGGTGACGCCCCGCTTCTACGAGCGCGGGCAGAGCGGGCTGCCCGACCGGTGGATCGAGATGGTCCGGCACACGCTGAGTCTGCTCGGGCCGAAGGTGCTGGCCGGGCGGATGGTCCGGGAGTACGTGGAGCGGCTCTACGCGCCCGCGGCCCTCTCCCACCGGTCCATGGGGCCGGACGCGGCGCGGGATCTCGCCGAGTGGAAGGAGCGGGTGCGGGCGGCCTGGCCGGGCGTCACGGTCGACCACGTGGAGACGTCGGCGTCCGACGCGCTGGCCGAGCTCGGCACGACGCTGGGGCTGCGCGTACGGGTCGCCCTCGGCGATCTCGGGCCGGACGACGTCGATGTCCAGGTCGTCTCGGGACGGGTGGACGAGGAGGACCGGATCGGTGACGCGACGGTCGTGCCCCTGAAGCCGGTGGGCTCCGCCGATCAGGAGGGGTGCTGGGTTTACGAAGGGCCCTTGTCGCTGGATCGCACCGGGCCTTTCGGGTACACGGTGCGGATCCTGCCCGCGCATCGGCTCATGGCTTCCAGCGCGGAGTTGGGGCTTGTGGCCGGGCCGAGCGAGGAGCTGGTGGCGGCTGCGGGGTTGTTGATGCGGTAGTTCGCCGTCTGCGGGTGCGTGGGGGCTTGGCGCGCCCACGCGGCGGAGCCGCACATCGGTACAGCCCCGCGCCCCTAAGTGGGCTCACCGTCCTGCGTCGCAAGGTTCCGCAGGACGGTGCCGCACCGTCGCGCGTACGCGTGCTGGAAGCCTCTGGTCGCCGGGCCGCCCGCCTTCGCGTACCACTTGGCGGCCCGGCTGAACGCGTTCACCGTCAGCCACACCGTGCCGTCTCCCGTGCGGTCGACCACGAAGGACTCCTCCCCCGTCTCCGGGTGGCCGGGCAGCGTGCCGTAGGCCCAGCCGGCGCGGCGGGGTTCCTCGACCGTCCAGACCACGCGGCAGGGGGCCTTGATCATGCCGGCGAGGGTGACGGTGACGTCCACGCCGGGGGCGGCGCGGTCAGCGGTCGCGTCGATGCCCACGCCCATGGCCCGGTGCATCTCCCAGGTCAGGACCGCGTCGGAGGCCCGGCGGAAGACCTCCTCGCCCTCGCCGAGGCGGGTGCGCACGTTCATGGGGTGGAAGCCCGGCGGGCAGAAGCCCTGCTCGCGGGTGGCGCCGACATCGGCGTAGGTGAAGTCCTGCGGATCCGTAGAAGACACGGTCCCCAAGAGTAGGGCGGTACCCGGACCCGCTTCGGGTCCGGGTACCGCCCATGGTCGTGCTTCGGTCAGCCGACGTTGACGGCCGACCAGGCGGACGCGACCGCCTTGTACTCGGTGCTGCTCGCTCCGTACAGCGCCGAGGCCGCGTTCAGGGTCGCCGTGCGGGCGGCCGCGTACTTGGTGGTCGACGTCATGTACGTCGTCAGCGCCTTGTACCAGATCTGCAGGGCCTTGGTCCGGCCGATGCCGGTGACCGTGGAGCCGTTGGACGTCGGCGAGTCGTAGGCCACGCCGTTGATGGTCTTCTTCCCGCTGCCCTCGGACAGCAGGTAGAAGAAGTGGTTGGCGGGGCCCGAGGAGTAGTGGACGTCCAGGCCGCCGAGGGTGGAGGACCAGCTGTCCTTGGAGGAGCCGTCCTTGCTGGGCTTGTCCATGTGGCGCAGCGGGCTGCCGTCGCCGTTGATGTCGATCTCCTCGCCGATGAGGTAGTCACCGACGTCCGAGGAGTTGTTCGCGAAGAACTCCGCACCCGCGCCGAAGATGTCGGAGGTGGCCTCGTTCAGCCCGCCCGACTCGCCGCTGTAGTTGAGACCCGCCGTGGCCGACGTCAGACCGTGGCTCATCTCGTGCGCGGCCACGTCGAGCGAGGTGAGCGGGTGGGTGTTGCCCGAGCCGTCGCCGTAGGTCATGCAGAAGCAGCTGTCCGACCAGAAGGCGTTGACGTAGTTGTTGCCGTAGTGGACGCGCGAGTAGGCGGCCTTGCCGTCGTTGCGGATGCCGCTGCGGCCGAAGGTGCTCTTGTAGAAGTCCCAGGTGACCTGGGCGCCGTAGTGGGCGTCGGCCGCGGCCGTCTCCAGGTCGGCCGCATTGCCGGTGCCCCAGACGTCGTCCGGGCCGGAGAAGAGGGTGCCGGTGCCGGAGGTGCGGCGGTTGAGGTTGTACGTCTTGTGGCCGCCGCGCGTGCCGTCGGTCAGGGTGTACGCCGATCCGGACTTGGTGGTGGTGAGGTCGACCTTGCCGCTGTACGTGGTGGTGCCGGTGCCGGTCTCGATGGCCTGGTACTCGTACAGCTTCCTGCCGTCGGCGGCGTCGGTGACGACGTGGAGTTCGTTCGGGGTGCCGTCCTCCTGGAGGCCGCCGACGACCGTCTCGTAGGCGAGGGTGGGCTTGCCGTCGGCCGCCCAGATCACCTTGCGGGGCGCGGAGTCCGCCTCGGTCTTCTCCGAGCCGGCCGCCTTGGCGAGGGTCACGGCCTGCTTCTCCGCCTTGGCGGCGGTGACGGCCGGCTTGAGCGTGGCGACCTTGAGCGTGGCCTTCGTCGCTCTGGTGACGCCCCGGGCCGCGCCGGACTTCGACTCGTGCACGACGAGGTCGCCGCCGAGGACCGGCAGACCGGCGTAGGTGCGCTCGTAGCGGGTGTGGACGGTGCCGTCGGCGTCCTTCACGACGTCCTTGACGACGAGCTTCTCCTGGGTGCCGAGGCCTATCTCGTCCGCGGTCCGCGGGGCGTCCGCCTGCTGCTCCCGGATGAGCGCGGTGCGGGCGGGCGCGGAGAGCAGGACGGGGGCGGCGGCGAGCGCCGGCTTGCTCGCGGAGTCGGCGGCGACGCTGCTGCCGGGGGTCAGGCCGGTGGTGAGCAGGGCGCCGGCGGCGACGGCGGTGGCGATGGCCAGCGTGGCGCGCTTGTGACGCGCGTAGAGAGGGGAGGTCACGCAAGCTCCTAGGTGTGGGGGAAGTGCTGGGGTGCTGTGCGGCGTGGGGGAAGAGTGGCACTTGGGACGCGTACATGTCAGGAGTGGGCGTGATGTTGGCCGGAACTCGACGACCGGATGTACGCGAGGGAACGTGAAACGGACGCCGCCCCGGGGGATTCGAACCCACCGGGGCGACGCCCTGACGTGAGAGGCCTACGGGCCTGTGATCAACGGGCCCAAGGGCCCGCCGTCTACGGGAACGTCAGCTTCCAGCTGTTGATGTAGCCGGTGTCGGCGGCCGCGTTGTCCTGGACCCGCAGCTTCCAGACGCCGTTGGCCACCTCGGAGGAGGCGTTCACCGTGTAGGTGGTGTTCAGGTTGTCCGCGCTTCCGCCGGTGCCGTACCCCTTCAGCGTGTACGCCGTGCCGTCGGGGGCGACCAGGTCCACCTTGAGGTCACCGATGTAGGTGTGGACGATGTCCACCGCGACCTGGAGGTTGGACGGCGCGTTGCCGGTCCGGCCGGAGACGGTGACCGAGGAGGTGACCGCCGCGCCCCGGTCCGGGATCGCCACGTCGGCGGTGTTCTCGAAGGACGTGCCGCCGCCGCCTCCGTCACCGGGCCGGGCGCCGACGTTGATGCCCGCCCACGCGTGCTGGACCGCCTTGTACTCGGCGCTGTCGGTGCCGTACAGCTCACCGGTGGCCGCGAGGGTGCCGGTGCGGGCGCCCGCGTAGTTGGTGGTCGAGGTGAACTTCGTCGTGAGCGCGCGGAACCAGATCTTCTCCGCCTTGTCCCGGCCGATACCGGTGACCGGAAGGCCGTCCGAGGTGGGAGAGTTGTACGTGACACCGTTGATGGTCTTGGTGCCGCTGCCCTCGCTCAGCAGGTAGAAGAAGTGGTTCGCCGGGCCGGACGAGTAGTGCACGTCGATCGAGCCGATGCCCGAGTACCAGCTGTCCTTGGACGAGCCGTCCTTGCTCGGCTTGTCCATGTAGCGCAGCGGCGTGCCGTCGCCGTTGATGTTGATCTCCTCGCCGATGAGGTAGTCACCGACGTCGGAGGAGTTGTTCGCGTAGAACTCGACCGTCGAGCCGAAGATGTCCGAGGTCGCCTCGTTCAGACCGCCGGACTCGCCGCTGTAGTTGAGGCCGGCGGTGTTCGAGGTGAGCCCGTGGGTCATCTCGTGCGCGGCCACGTCGATCGACGTCAGCGGGTTCGCGTTGCCCGAGCCGTCACCGTAGGTCATGCAGAAACAGCTGTCCGACCAGAAGGCGTTGACGTAGTTGTTGCCGTAGTGGACCCGGGAGTAGGCGCCGACGCCGTCGCCCTTGATGCCCGAACGCCCGTGCACGTTCTTGTAGTAGTCCCAGGTGAGGGCGGCGCCGTAGTGCGCGTCGGCGCCCGCGGACTCCAGGTTGGAGGGGGTGCCGTTGCCCCAGACGTCGTCCGGGCCGGAGAACAGGGTGCCGGTGCCGGAGGTGCCGCGGTTGAGGTTGTACGTCTTGTGGTTGCCGCGGGCGCCGTCGGTGAGGTTGTACGTCGACCCGGACTGGGTGGTGGTGAGGTCGACCGTGCCGGAGTACACCGTGTTGCCGGTGCCGGTCTCGATCGCCTCCCACTCGAACAGTTTCTCGCCGGTGGTGGCATCGGTGACGACGTGCAGTTCCTGCGGGGTGCCGTCGTGCTGGAAGCCGCCGACGACCGTCTCGTAGGCCACGACCGGCTTGCCGTTGGCGGCCCAGATCACCTTGCGGGGCGCGCGGTTGATGCCGGCGTCCTTGGCCTCGTCGGCCTCGCCCGCCTTCAGGGCCTGCTGCCGGGCCTTCGCGGCGGACACGGCGGTCTTCGTCGTCGCCGGCTTGATGGCGGCGCGGGTGGCCTTCACGACGGCCGCGGTGGCGTCCGCCTTCGTGCTCTCGACGACCAGGTCGCCGCCGAGGACCGGCAGGCCCTCGTAGGTGCGCTCGTAGCGCGTGTGAACCGTGCCGTCGCGGTCCTTGAGGACATCGCGGACGACCAGCTTCTCCTTGGCGCCCAGGCCCAGGTCCTCGGCCGTCTTCGCCTTGGCGGCGTCGGCCTCGCGGATCAGTGCGGCGCGCTGGGCGGGGGTGAGCCTGACCGACTCGGAGCCGGGGTTCGCCTTGCTCGCGGCCGACGGTGCCATCGTAGGGGCTGCGACGGCGGTGCCGCCCTGCACGGCTGCGGCGATCAGCGCGGCGACGCCGGCGAGGGCCACGGCCGCGGTGCGGCGGGGGGTGTGGGGAGTGCGTCTGTGGGAGGTGCCTCTTCGCGAGGAACTGCTTCTCAACACTGACTCCTTCTGCGGGACCGGGGGTCGCCCGGCCTGGGGAGGTGGAGGTGTTGCTGTGGGGTTCCTGTGGAGCAGTCGTGGGAAGCGTGGCAGGGGAGCGCGCTTTCTGTCAGGACCGCGTCAAAAGTATGGCCGGAAACGGTTCGTTGTCCGGAAGTTCATGTTCGCTATACGGACACTTCGCCGCCGTCGGGTACATCACCGTGCCAGGAGTGCCACAGTGCCGCGTATGCTCCGCCGGCCGCCACCAGCTCGTCGTGCGTGCCGAGTTCGGTCAGCAGTCCGTCCTCCATCACGGCCACCCGGTCGGCGTCGTGCGCGGTGTGCAGCCGGTGGGCGACGGCGATGACGGTACGTCCCCGGAGAACGGCGGCCAGGGCGCGTTCGGTGTGCCGGGCGGTCGCCGGGTCGAGCAGCGCGGTCGCCTCGTCCAGGATCAGGGTGTGCGGATCGGCCAGCACCACCCGTGCCAGGGCGAGTTGCTGGGCCTGCGAGCCGTCGGCGCGGTGACCGCCCTCGCCCAGCGGGGTGTCCAGCCCCCGCGGAAGCTCCCGCACCCACGCCTCGGCGCCGACCACGGCCAGCGCGTCCCACAACTCCTCGTCCCCGGCGGACGGTTCGGCGATCCGCAGATTGTCGCGGACCGAGCCGAGGAACACGTGGTGCTCCTGCGTGACCAGGACGACCTGGCGGCGCAGCCGCTCCGGCCCGAGCTCCACCACGGGCACGCCCCCGACCGTCACCGTCCCGGCGGTCGGCGCGTCGATGCCCGCCATCAGCCGGCTCAGCGTGGTCTTGCCGGCGCCGGACGGCCCGACCATGGCGAGCCGCTCCCCGGGCCGCACCGTCAGATCGACGCCGCGCAGCACCTCGGCACCCCCGTCGTACGCATAGCGCACCCCGGTGACGTCGATCCGGTCACCGTCAGGATCCGGACCGTCCTCCTCACCGGTGGCCCGCGGCGCCCGGGCCAGCCCCTCCACCCGGGCGAACGAGGCCCCGCTGCTCTGGAGTTGCTCCACCCGCATCAGGACTTCGTCCAGCGGCCCGCTCAGCTGGTGCAGGTACAGGGCCGCCGCCACGACCGCCCCGAGGCTCATCGCACCCGACGTGTACAGCGCTCCGCCGATCACCAGCACCCCCGCCACGGGCAGCACATAGGAGACCTCCACCGCCGAGAAGAACACCGACCGCAGGAACAGCGTGTGCAACCGCGTACGCCGGGCCCTCTCCAGTGCGTCACGGCTCGCCGCCGTCCGCCGTTCCTGGAGCCGGAACGCCTCCACCGTGCGTGCCCCGGCCGCGGTCGCCGCCAGTATCTCGGCGACGTCCGAGGTGGCCCTGCCCTCGGCGAGATAGCCTTCCCGGGCCCTGAGCAGGTACCAGCGCAGCGCCAGCCAGATCGGTGTCAGCCCGAGCATGCCGAGGGCGCCGAGCAGCGGGTCCAGCAGGAACACGGCGCCGACCAGGAACAGGGCCTGTACGAGGTTGATGAGCAGCATCGGACCGGCGTCCCGCAGCGTGTTGCCCACGGTCGTCACGTCCGAGGTGCCGCGGGCCGTCAGATCGCCGGTGCCGGCGCGTTCCACGACCGACGCGGGGAGCGCGAGTGCGCGGTCCACGAACCGTTCGCGGACGCGGGCGAGGGTCCGTTCGCCGAAACGGTGGCCCACGGAGCGGGCCCAGCGGGCCAGGAACAGCTGTGCGAGAGCGCAGAGCAGGAGGACGAGGGCCAGGCGGTCGACGGCGGCCACGCCGCCTCCCGCCCGTACGTCGTCGATCATCCGGCCGAGCAGCCAGGGACCCGCGAGACCGGCGACGGCGGCAAGGGCGTTGAGGCCGAGCACCGTGCCGAAGGCCCGGGCGTCGGCCCGTACGAGGTCCAGCAGGGCCCGCCGTACATCGGTGCGCTCGGCGACGGGGAGGTGTCCCCGGCTCATCGGACGGCCTCCTCGGTGTCCCTGGCCACCAGGGCGCGGTAGCCGGGGGTGGTGTCGAGCAGTTCATGGTGGGTGCCGGTGGCCGCGAGCTTGCCGTCCTGGAGGAAAAGGACGGTGTCGGTGTGGTCGAGGACCAGGGGGGAGGTGGTGGTGACGACCGTGGTGCGGCCTCTCCGTGCTTCTCTGAGCCGGGCTGCGACTTCGGCTTCCGTGTGGGCGTCCAGGGCCGAGGTGGGGTCGACGGCGAGGAGGACCTCCGGGTCGGCGAGGAGGGCTCTCGCCAGGCGGATGCGCTGGCGCTGGCCTCCGGAGAGGTTGCGGGCCCGGGCGTCCATGGGGGTGTCCAGGCCTTGGGGGAGGGCCTGCACGACGTCCTCGGCTGCTGCTGTGTGGAGCGCGGTTCGGATGGCCGGTTGTCCGCCGCGGGCGGATGCGGGCCGTTCGTGGCTTGCCGCGCCCCGCGGCGGAGCCGCACCTCGACACGGCCCCGCGCTCCTGGAAGACGGGGCGAGCATGTCCCGCAGGGTTCCCGCGAACAGGTCGGACTCGTGGTCCGCCACCACGATGTGCGCCCGGACCTGGTTCAGGGCGATCTCTTCCAGCCGTGTTCCACCCCAGGTCACGTCGGACGGGGCGTAACGACCCAGGCGGTCCACCAGGGTCGTGGCGTCCGCGGGGTCTTCGGCGACCAGTGCCGTCAGGCGGCCCGGCCGGATCCGCACGCCGGACCCGGGGTCGTACAGCACCGAGGGTTCGGCCGGGGCGTCCCGGGTGCCGGTGTCGGCCATCGGCTCCAGGCGCAGGAAGCCCACGACCCGTCGGGCGCACACCAGGCCGCGGCTGATCTGGTAGCCGCACTCGACCCAGAAGGACACCGGCCGCACCAGCATCGCCACGAAGCCGTACACCGAGACCAGCTGGCCCACGGTGATGTCGCCCCGCGCTGCCAGGCGGGCAGCCATCCAGGTCACCACCACGAGGAACACGGTCGGCAGGCCCATGCCCAGGGCCTGGACCCAGCTGGTCACCGCGCCGACGCGGTAGCCCTGCTCGCGCAGCCGCTGTGAGTCACGGCGGAAGGCGTCCGCCACCAGGCCCTTGCCGCCCAGTCCGCCGAGGACCCGCAGGCCGCCCGCCAGGTCGCCGATCCGTGCGGTCAGGACACCCTGCCGCTCGCGGTACTCGGTCTCGGAGCCCTGCAACCGGCCGAGCAGCGGGCCGACGAGCAGGACCATGACCGGGATGCCGAGCAGTACCACCACGGCGATGACCGGGGAGACCGACACGAGCATGACCGCGACCACCAGGTAGGCGACGACCGCGCCGATGCCGGGACCGACGACCGTCAGGGCCTGGCTGATCGTCTGTACGTCGGCCACGCCGATCGTGACGACCTCGCCGGTGCCCATCTGCCGCGAGAGGGAGGAGCCGAGCCGCACCGCATGCCCGACGACGACCTTCACCGTGCGGAAGTTGGCGTCCATGCGGACGCGGGTCATCGTGCGGTGACGCATGGTGCCCAGCCAGGCGTTGAACGCGCCCACCGCGAGCAGCGCCCCGCTCCAGGCGGCCAGGGCGCCCATGTCGCGGGGGCCGAGACCGTCGTCGATCGCCCGGGACATCAGGTACGGCGTCGCCGCCAGCAGCACCATCCACACGCTGCCGAACATCGCCCCGGCGGCGCACCGTCCGGGCTGCCGGGTGACCAGCCACCACAGGTAGCGGGCGCCGCCACGGCGGTCGGGCGTGCCGGGGTCCTCGTACGCGTCGATCATCCGTCCGCCCTCCTGTCGCCGCCGCTACGCCAGACTGTCCCGCCAGGCCCGGTGCAGATCCGCGAACCTGCCCGTGCCCGCGACGAGTTCGGACGGTTCGCCGTCCTCCACGATCCGGCCGTGCTCCATCACCAGGACCCGGTCCGCGATCTCGACGGTCGACAGCCGGTGCGCGATGACCACGGCCGTACGGCCCTTCAGCACCGTCGCCATGGCGCGCTGCACCGCACGCTCCCCGGGGACGTCCAGTGAGCTGGTCGCCTCGTCGAGGATCAGCACCGCCGGGTCGGCCAGCAACGCCCGGGCGAACGCCACCAGTTGCCGCTGCCCGGCGGAGATGCGGCCGCCCCGCTTCCGTACGTCGGTGTCGTAGCCGTCGGGCAGGCTGCTGATGAAGTCGTGCGCGCCGATCTCCTTGGCGGCCTGCTCGATCTCCTCGCGGGTGGCGTCCGGGCGTCCGATCGCGATGTTGTCGGCGACCGTGCCGGAGAACAGGAACGCCTCCTGCGTCACCATGACCACCCCGCGCCGCAGTTCGGGCACGGCGAGGTCGCGCAGGTCGACGCCGTCCAGCAGCACCCGGCCGCCGGAGGGGTCGTAGAACCGGGCCAGCAGCTTGGCCAGGGTCGACTTGCCGGCGCCCGTCGAGCCCACGACCGCGACCGTCTGCCCGGCCGGGAGGGTGAGGTCGAACGCGGGCAGCACCTCGCCGCCGGTGCGGTAGCCGAAACGGACGCCGTCGAAGACCACCTCGCGGCCGGGGTGCTCGCCTTCGCGCGGCGGGAGCTGCCGGGGAGTGGCCGGCTCGGGGACCGTCGGGGTCTGGGCGAGCAGGCCGGCGATCTTCTCCAGCGAGGCCGCCGCCGACTGGTAGGAGTTCAGGAACATCCCGAGCCGGTCGATGGGGTCGTACAGCCGCCGCAGGTACAGGACCGCGGCCGCCAGCACGCCGAGGGCCAGTGTGCCGTCCGCGACCCGGTAGGCCCCCCACAGCACGATCGAGGCCACCGCCGTGTTGGCGACCAGCCGGGAGCCGGTGACGTAGCGGGCCATCTCCAGCAGCGCGTCACCGTTGACCCGTTCGTGCCGCCGGTTGAGCTCGCCGAAGTCCGTGTCGTTGGCGGCCTCGCGGCGGAAGGCGCGCACCGGCCGGATGCCGTTCATCGTCTCGACGAACTTGACGATGACGGCAGCGATGGCCGTCGACCGCGCCCGGTACACCCGGGCGGCCCGCCGCCGGTACCACCGCACGAGCGCGTACAGCGGCACCAGCGACGCCACCGCCACGCCCCCGAGACCCAGGTCGAGCCAGAGCAGCATCGCCGAGATGTAGACGAAGGAGAGGACGACCGTCACGAGCTCGTGGAGGCCCTCGTCCAGCAGTTCGCGCAGCGACTCCACGTCGGCCGTGGAGCGGGAGATGAGCCGGCCCGAGGTGTAGCGCTCGTGGAAGTCGACGCTCAGTGCCTGCGCGTGGCGGAAGATCCGGCCGCGCAGGTCGAGCAGCACGTCCTGGCTGACCCGGGCCGCGGCGGCGACGAACGCGAACTGAAGCCCGCCGGCGGCCAGCGCGCAGCCCAGATAGCCGGCGCCCACCGCGATCAGCGGCCCGTGGTCCTGCGCCCGGAAGGCCGGTACGGCACGGTCGATGGCGTACGCCACGAGCAGCGGGCCCGCCTGCACGACCGCCTGCTGGAGCAGCAGCAGGAGCGTGGTGACCGCGACCCGGGCCTTCAGGGGCGCGAGCAGGGAGCGCAGCAGGGCTCCGGTGGCGCCCGGCGGAGTGGGCAGGAGGTCCCGGTCGAAGGGGTCGCCGGTGGCGGCGGGCCGGTCGCCGGGTTGCCGGCCGGACCGGTCGTCGGGCTTGCTGCCGGCCGGTGCGCCGGTCGCCGCCGTCATCGTGCGCCCTCCTCTTCCCCTGACATCAGATGTGCGTACTCGTCGTTCGTGCGCAGCAGTTCGTGGTGGGTGCCGACCGCGGCGATCCGGCCGCCGGACAGCAGCGCGACGCGGTCGGCGAGCAGCACGGTGGAGGGGCGGTGCGCCACGATCAGGGCGGTGGTGTCCGCGAGGACCTGCCGCAGGGCGGCCTCCACGGCGGCCTCGGTGTGCACGTCCAGGGCCGACAGCGGGTCGTCCAGGACGAGGAACTCAGGCTGCGCCACGACGGCCCGGGCGAGCGCGATGCGCTGGCGCTGACCGCCGGACAGGCTGAGGCCCTGCTCGCCCACCGGGGTGTCCGTCCCCTGGGGCAGGGAGTGCACGAAGCCGGCCTGGGCGACGGCGAGCGCGCGCTCCAGGTCGGCATGGCCGGCGGTGTCCTTCGCCCCCATGAGAACGTTGTCGCCCACCGAGGCGGAGAACAGCGTGGGCTCCTCGAAGGCCACGGCGACCTTGGTACGCAGCGCCTGCCTGGACAGGTCGGCGATGTCGACGCCGTCGAGGGTGATGCGGCCCGAGGTCAGCTCGTACAGGCGCGGGATGAGCGCGGTGAGGGTGGTCTTCCCGCTGCCGGTGGCGCCGACCAGTGCCATGGACTCGCCCGGACGGATGTGCAGGTCGATGTGCTGAAGGACGGGCGGACTGCCGGGCGGCGCGTCGGGGTAGCGGAACCGGACGTCGTGGAAACGGAGTCCCCTGTCCCGGACTTGCCCGGTGCCGGCACCGGTGCAGGTGGCCGAGCCGGGGGCGGTGGCGGGCGGGGCGCCCGCGGCTCCCTCCACCTCCGCGTCCATCACCTCGAAGTACCGCTCCGTGGCCGTCGCCGCCTCCTGGCTCATCGCCAGCAGGAAACCGATCGACTCCACCGGCCACCGCAGCGCCAGCGCCGTCGACAGGAACGCCACGAGCGTCCCCGCCGACAGAACGCCGTCGGCCACCTGGACGACCCCCACCACCAGCGCCGCCCCGATCGCCACCTCCGGCAGCGTCACGATGACGCCCCAGATCGTCGCCAGCAGCCGCGCCTTGCGCAGTTCCGTGCCGCGCAGCGTCTTCGACAGGTCCCGGAACGCCCGCTCCTGGCTCCGGTGGCGGCCGAAACCCTTGATGATGCGGATGCCGAGCACACTCTCCTCGACGACCGTCGTCAGGTCGCCGACCTGGTCCTGGGCGCGCCGGGCCAGCTTCGCGTAGCGCCTCTCGAAGATCACGCACGTGACCATGACGGGGACGGCGGGCCCGAGGATGACCAGCCCCAGCGTCCAGTCCTGGAGCAGCATGATGATCACACCGACGAGGATCGTCACCCCGTTGACCAGGAGGAACGTCAGCGGAAACGCGAGGAACATGCGCAGCAGCATCAGGTCGGTCGTCCCCCGGGACAGCAACTGCCCCGAGGCCCACCGGTCGTGGAAGGCCACCGGCAGCCGCTGGAGGTGCCGGTACAGAGCCGCCCGCATCGACGCCTCGACGTGCGAGAGCGGCCGGGCCACCAGCCAGCGCCGCAGCCCGAACAGCAGGGCCTCCGTGAAACCGAGCAGCAGAAGGTACAGCGCGCCGAGCCACACGCCCGCCGGATCCCGGTCGGCGATCGGCCCGTCCACCATCCACTTCAGCGCGAGCGGGATCACCAGACCCACGCAGGAGGCGACTATCGCGACCAGCGCGGCACTGAACAGCCGCGCCCGCACGGGCCGCACGTACGGCCACAGGCGCAGCAGCGTACGCACGGCGGAACGGTCCTGGGCGGGGGCAGGTGTCGTGGCCATCAGCAGCGAGCCTACGGATCGCCACTGACACTGCCCACCGGGTTTCGGCCGGACCCGGGTCGGCCGTTGGTCCTACGACCTGGGGGTTCGACGGGTCGTACGGCCGCACGGGCCGGGTCGTAGGGCCGCATCAACCGATCGGATGATGTCCGTTCGAGCGCGACGGCCGATGTGGCGGGCCCCGCCCCGCCGGGACCCTCTTCGTATGCCGACCGCACCCGTCATCGAAGTCACCGACCTGCACAAGAGTTACGCCGGCCGCCGCGCCGTCGACGGTGTCTCCTTCACCGTCGAGGAAGGGGAGATCTTCGGCGTCCTCGGACCGAACGGCGCCGGGAAGACCACCACCGTCGAATGCGTCGAGGGGCTGCGTGTGCCCGACTCCGGCCGCGTCCGCGTGACCGGCCTCGACCCCGTCGCCGATCACGAGCGGGTCGCCCGGGTCCTGGGCGCCCAGCTCCAGGAGGGTCAGCTCCAGCCCAGACTCACCGTCAGGGAGGCCCTGGAGCTGTACGCCGCGTTCTACCCGGCCCCCGCCGACTGGCGCCCCTTGGCCGAACGGCTCGGTCTGGAGGAGAAGTTGTCCACCCGGTTCGCGAAGCTCTCCGGCGGCCAGAAGCAGCGCCTGTTCATCGCACTCGCCCTGATCGGCGACCCCAGGGTGGTCGTGCTCGACGAGCTCACCACCGGCCTCGACCCGCGCGCCCGCCGCGACACCTGGCAGCTCATCGAGGACGTCCGCGCCCGGGGCGTCACCGTGTTGCTCGTCACCCACTTCATGGAAGAGGCGCAGCGGCTGTGCGACCGCATCGCGGTGATCGACCGGGGACGGGTGGCCGCCCTGGACACGCCGGCCGGGCTGATCCGCCGCTCCGCGGGCGCCACCGTCATCAGCTTCACCCCGTCCCGGCCACTGGACGACCGTGAGCTGAACGACCTCCCCGCCCTGGCCGGAACGGAGAACAAGGACGGCCGGATCACGCTGTCCGGTACGGACGACACGGTCAACGCCGTGCTCTCCCTCCTCGCCCGCCACCACATCACCGCCCATCAGCTCCGCGTCACCGACGCCACGCTGGACGACGCGTTCCTGGACCTGACGGAGGCCTCCGCATGAGCACCGCCCTCATCAACCCCGCCGTGCTGCGCAGCGAGTTCCGGCTCTTCCGGCGCGAACCGGGCAGTCTCTTCTGGATCCTGCTCTTCCCCAGCCTGCTCCTGGGCATCCTCGGCTCCGTGCCGTCGTTCCGCGAGGCGCAGGACGGACTCGGCGGGCTGCGGACCGTCGACGTGTACGTGCCGGTGAGCGTCCTGATCGCCCTCATCATGGCCGGCGTGCAGGCGATGCCCCCGACCCTCACCGGCTACCGCGAGAACGGGATCCTGCGCCGGCTGTCCACCACCCCGGTCCGGCCCGCCTCCCTGCTGGCGGCACAGATGCTGGTGAACGGCCTGGCGGCCCTCGCCTCCGCGCTGCTCACGCTCACCGCCGGACGGCTCGTCTTCGACGTACGGCTGCCCGCGCAGCCCGCCGGATACCTGCTCGCGCTGCTCCTCGCCGTGCTCGCCGCGCTCTCCCTCGGCGCGGTCGTCTCGGCCCGGGCCCGGACGACGAAGATCGCCACCGCGATCGGGACCGCCGTGTTCTTCCCGGCGCTGTTCAGCGCCGGGGTGTGGGTGCCGGTGCAGGCCATGCCGGACATGCTGGCCCGCGTCGTCGAGTGCACCCCGTTCGGCGCCGCCGCCCGGGCCCTGGACGAGGCGGCCGCGGGCTCCTGGCCGGGCTGGTTCCACCTGGGCGTGCTCGCCGCGTGGACAGCGGTGCTCTCCGTGTCGGCCGCGCGCTGGTTCCGCTGGGAATGACCGGACCGGGGGCGGGGGCGGGACCGTGGCCGACACTGAGGGCATGACGGACGTGGCGGGGGTCGAGCGGCGCTGGGCGACGTACTTCCGCTGGGGGCCTTACGGGCTGCTCGCGGCCGGCGCGGTGCTCGCCCTGGCCTCGGTCGACGCGGTGGGCATGACGACGGGGGAGAGGTACACCGCCGTCGCCCTGACCGGTGCCGCGGTGCTCCTGCAGTTGTGGTGGGGAAAACGGTCCCGCGGCCGGCCCCTGGCCCCCTCGGTGCCGGGCGCCTGCTACTACTTCGCGCGCTGGGCAGTGGCCTTCGCCCTCAGCTGGTGCAACCCGTTCTTCGCGTTCTACGCCGCCGCCGGGTACGTCGGCCCCGACCGGCTGCTGCGCGGCCACGCACTCAAGGCCGGGCTGGTGGCCACCTCGGTGGTCATCGCGGGTTCCCAGGCGGGCGGCATGCCGCTGCACGGGCCGCTGGGCTGGGCGGTGTTCGGCGGGCTGCTCTGCGTCCACGTCACGCTGCTGGTCGTGTTCGGGCAACTGGCCGCGCGAGAGGAGGAACGCAGCCGTCTCCAGACCGCCACCATCGCCGAACTGGAGCGCACCAACGCGGCGTTGCAGCAGGCCCTCGACGAGAACGCCGCCCTGCACGCCCAGCTCCTGGTGCAGGCCAGGGAGGCCGGGGTCGCCGACGAGCGCCGACGGCTGGCCGCCGAGATCCACGACACCATCGCCCAGGGGCTGACCGGCATCATCGCCCAGCTCCAGGTGGTGGCGAACACCCCGGACGCGGACCTGGCCCGGGAGCACGCGGCCCGGGCGACGGACCTGGCCCGGCACAGCCTCGGTGAGGCCCGCCGCTCCGTCCACAACCTCGCCCCCGTCGCCCTCGCCCACGACGGCCTGCCCGAGGCCCTGGAGAAGACCGCGTCGGAATGGGGCGAACGCACGGGCGTGCACACGCGGTTCACCGTCACCGGCACGGTCGAGCAGCTCCACGACGAGGTCGCGGCCACCCTGCTGCGCATCGCCCAGGAGGCCCTGTCCAACACCGCCCGGCACGCACACGCCACCCGGGCCGGCGTCACCCTGTCCTTCATGGGCGACGAGGTCACCCTGGACATCCGCGACGACGGCCGCGGCTTCGACCGGACCGTCGTACGGGAGCGCACCAGTACCGGCGGTTTCGGCCTGCCCGGCATGCGGGCCCGCGCCGAGCGCATCGCGGGATCCCTCACCGTCGAGTCCGAACCCGGCCTCGGTACGGCGGTCTCCGCTCGCGTACCGTTGGTCCGCCATGACTGAGGACGCCACGACGGGGGACGCCCCGATCACCCTGCTGATCGTCGACGACCACCCCGTCGTCCGGGACGGACTGCGCGGCATGTTCGAGTCCGCGCCGGGCTTCCGCGTCCTGGGCGAGGCACCGAACGGCGTCGAGGCGGTCTCGCTCGCCGCGGGCCTCGACCCGGACGTGATCCTGATGGACCTGCGCATGCCGGGCGGCGGGGGAGTGGACGCCATCCGCGAACTGGGCCGCACCGGCGCCCGCGCCAAGGTCCTCGTCCTCACCACCTACGACACCGACTCGGACACCCTCCCCGCGATCGAGGCGGGTGCGACCGGCTACCTCCTCAAGGACGCCCCGCGCGAGGAGCTGTTCACGGCCGTCCGGGCGGCGTCGGAAGGCCGCACGGTCCTCTCCCCGGCGGTGGCCTCCCGCCTGGTCTCCGCGGTCCGTACCCCCAGGGCCCCCGGCAACGAGCCGCTCTCCGCCCGGGAACGCGAGGTCCTGGCGCTGGTGGCCAAGGGCACCTCCAACCGCGAGATCGCCCGCGAACTGTTCATCAGCGAGGCGACCGTGAAGACCCACCTCACGCACCTCTACGCCAAGCTCGGCGTCAAGGACCGCGCGGCGGCGGTGGCGGTGGCCTACGACCGGGGGATCCTCGGCTAGGGCCCGTCGTCCACACCAGGCCCCGGGTGCCACGCCGCCGGATGGCCCATCCCGCCGATTCGCGGCTTTTCACCCCTAATCTGCGCGATATGAATAAATGTCATATCGCGCCACTGGCATGCGCGGCGGCGCTGCTCGGCACGGGCCTCGGCGCCGCCGCGCCGACCGCCACACACACGGTCCATCTGGTGAGGCCGGGGGAGTCGATCCAGAAGGCGGTCGACTCCGCCCGGCCGGGCGACACCGTTCTGCTCGCCCACGGCACCCACCGCGGGAGCGTCAGCGTCAGCACGCCCGGACTCACCCTGCGCGGCATGGGCCGCGGCACGGTGCTCCGGCCGCAGGCGGACCCGGGCGCCGCGACCGCACCGGACGCCCGCCGGGCCGCCGACACCTGCGCCACGGCCGGCAACGGCATCTGCGTCGAGGGCACGCGGGACCACGGCGTCGACGGCGTCACCATCGCCTCCCTGACGGTGACCGGCTACCGCAAGACAGGCGTATACGCCCACGAGGCCGACGGGCTGACGGTGCAGAACGTCGACGCGGTCGGCAACGGGGTGTGGGGCATCGCCACGGAGCAGTCGGCCCGCGGGACCTTCCGCGGCAACACCGCCCGGGACAACGGCGACGCGGGCCTGTTCCTCGCCAACACGGTCACGGAGGAGCTCGGCGCCATGGACACCGGCGGGACGGTGGTCGAGCACAACCGGCTGCGGGGCAACCGGATCGGCCTCACCGTCCGCCGGCTGCGCAACCTGACCGTCTCGGACAACCACCTCACGGGCAACTGCGCGGGGCTGTTCGTCGTCGGCGACGAGAACAAGCCGAAGGCCGGCCTGGTGACCGTGCGCGAGAACCGCATCGAACGCAACAACAAGTCCTGCCCGAAGACCGCCCGGCTGGACGCCCTCCAGGGATCCGGCATCGTCCTGACGGGCACCGAGGACAACCTGATCACCCGCAACGTGATCAGGGACAACGTCGGCACGTCCCCGCTGTCGGGCGGCATCGTCGTGTTCAAGAGCTTCGTCGGCACGCCCAGCGAGCGCAACCGCGTCAGCGGCAACCTGCTCCAGGGCAACGCTCCGGCGGACCTGGTCAACACCGACCCGGGTCAGGGCAACACCTTCCAGGGCAACACCTGCCGGCTGTCCCAGCCCGCCGGCCTGTGCTGACCCCCCACCGTTGACGTGATCGAATCAGGAAGGCGGCACATGACGACCACCCAGCCCGCGCCTCCGCCGTCCATGCGGCTGCGGGAACTCGCCTTCGGGGCGGCATGCGCCGCCGCCCTGCGCGCGGCCGCCCGTCTGGGCGTCGCCGACGCCCTCGGCGACGAGCCCCTGGCCGTGGAGGACATCGCGGCCGCGGTGAAGACCGAACCCGGGCCGCTGCGACGGCTCCTGCGAGCCCTGTCCTGCCACGGCGTCTTCGCGGAACGCCCGGACGGGACGTTCGCGCACACCGACGTCTCCCGGCTGCTGCGCGAGGACGACCCCCACAGCCTGCGCGCCATCACCCTGTGGTGCACCGAGCCCTGGACCTGGGACGTCTGGCCGAAGCTGGACGAGGCGGTGCGCACCGGCCGGAACGTGGTGGAGGACCTGTACGGCAAGGAGTTCTTCCCCTACCTCAACGAGGACGCCCCGGAGTCCGCCGACGTCTTCAACCGCGCCATGACGACCTCCAGCGTGCAGTCGGCGCAGGACGTCGCCGCGTTCCTGGACCTCACGGGATGCACCTCGGTGGCCGACATCGGGGGCGGCCAGGGGCACGTCGTGGCGAGCCTGCTGGACAAGTACCCGGACCTGCGCGGGACGCTGCTCGACCTTCCCCGGGTGGTGGAGAACGCCGTCCCGAGACTGCGCACGGGCGGCGACCTCGCGGACCGCGCGCACATCGTGCCCGGCGACGTCCGGACGGCCGTCCCGGTGAAGGCCGACGTCTACGTCATCAAGAACATCCTGGAGTGGGACGACGAGAGCACCACCCGCACGTTGCACAACGTCCGCGAGGCCGGCGGCCCCGGGACGCGCGTGGTGGTCATCGAGAACCTCGTCGACGACTCGCCGTCGATGCGGTTCAGCACCGCGATGGACCTGCTGCTGCTCCTCAACGTCGGCGGGGCGAAGCACACCCGGCAGAGCATGGTGGACCGGCTCACCGAGGCCGGCCTGGTCATCGACGACATCAGTCCGGTCAATCCCTACCTGCACGCGTTCGACTGCCACATCCCCGGCTGATCCGGCCGCGTCCCGGGGAACCCGGCGATCCCGGCACTCCTTGATGCAGGCAGACGAACGGCCGCCGGGTCCGCGACGCTGCGGACCCGGCGGCCGTCGGGTGCCGGCACCGGTCAGCCGGCCGGGTCGCGCTCCCAGAGGTAGAAGCGCTGCGCCATGGCGTCCTTCGGCGAACGCCAGGTCGCGGGGTCGTACGCGCTGACGTACGCGGACAGGCGCTCGCTGACGTCCCGGAACTCGGGATGGCCGGTGATCTCGGCGATGGCCGGCCCGGGCTCGCGCTCGGCCTCGATCAGGTGCAGGTACACGTCGCCGAACTGGAAGAGGCTGCGCCGGGTCACACCGACGAGGTGCGGCAGCTCCCCCCGGTCGGACTCCTCGAACACCTTGGCGATGTCGGGCGCCGACCCCGGGGCCATGCGGGCGACGATCAGGGCTTGGTGCATGGGGCTGTTTCTCCGTCCGGCTCAGTCGGTCAGTCCGGCACTCGCACCGCGCTCCGCGGCGATCTTCTCGACACGGTCGCGGATCAGGGCCATCTGCACCTTGGAGTTCCGGTTGATGTTGTCCGTCATCCACGCGTCGTCGACCGGCGCGTCCGGCTTCATCGCGAAGTCCTGCGTCCACACCATCCGCGTGCCGGCCGGGACCTCCTCGTACCGCCAGTGGATGTCCATGTGGGCGAAGGGGCCCGTCTCGACCCGCCGGGCCTTGACGGTGAGCGTCTCGCGGTCCGGCTCGCGCTCGGAGACCCAGCTCCAGACGGTGCCGTTCTCGTCCGGGTGCATCGTCAGCCGGAAGGTCGTCTTGCGGCCCTCCCGGGAGAGGATCTCGACGGAGGCGTACTCGCTGAACAGCTGCGGCCAGTTCTCCAGGTCGTTGGTCACCTCCCAGACGACGTCGACCGGCGCGGCGATGGTGATCTCGTTCTGCGTGTGTCCGGCCATGTCACGCTCCTGCCAGGAGGGCACCGTTGACGAGGTCGAGGAACTGCCGGGGCGTCTTGGAGCGTTCGGCGTCCGTCGGCATGGGAGTGCCGTACCGGTTCTCCAGCTCGCCCACGATGCCCAGCAGGCCCAGCGAGTCGACGCCGAGGCTCTCGAAGGCCGTCCCGTCACGGCGCAGTTCCTCCGGGGTGACGGTGACACCGGTGCACTTCTTCATGAGTTCGGACAGCTCTTCCACACTGATGCGGTCAGTCATGCCTTTCCCTTCCTTGCCGTTCCAGGCGCCTCACGACGAGACGTCGGTGGCGCCGTGCCGCAGCACCAGCGCCGAGTTCGACCCCATGAGTCCACGGCTCAGCACCAGCGCCGTGCGTACCTCGGCGGTACGGGCCCGGCCCGTCACGAGGTCGAGGTCGTGGCAGATGTCGAAGACGTTGGGGGTGGGCGGGATCAGACCGTGCTCCATCGAGAGCACCGCCGCCGCGGCGTCCATCAGCGGCGCCGCGCAGTAGCCCCGGCCGATCCCGGTCTTCGGCGCTGTGACGGGCACCCGGGTGCCGTGGGACCCGAGAGCGTCCGCGATGGCCAGGGCCTCGGCCCGGTCCGCCTCCGGCACGCCGAGCGCGTCGGCGAACACCACGTCGATCTCCTCCGGGGCGCAGCCGGCCTCCGCCAGAGCGCCCCGGACGGCCTGGGCGAGTCCTTCCCGGGACTCCTCCCAGCGGGAGGCCCCCGTGAAGGTCGCCGCGTGCCCGGCCAGGTGGGCCCGCACGGGCGCGCCCCGCTCCCGGGCCGTGCTCTCCGCCTCCACCACGACCATGGCGCCACCCTCGGCGGGCACGAACCCGCAGGCCCCGGACGTGAACGGACGGTAGGCACGGGCCGGGTCGTCGACCGTGCTGAGTTCCGGATAGCCGAGCTGGCAGACCACCGAATAGGGCGCGATCGGCGCCTCCGTCGCCCCGGCCACGATGACGTCCGTGCCGCGCCGCACGGCCCGGGCCGCGTGGGCGAGGGCGTCCAGACCACCGGCCTCGTCGGCGGCGACGACCGAGCAGGGGCCCTTGAAGCCGCGGCGGATGGAGATCTGGCCGGTGCTGGCGGCGTAGAACCAGGCGATGGACTGGTACGGGCCGACGAAGCGGCTGCCCTTGCCCCACAGCTGCTGGAGCTCGCGCTGTCCGAACTCGCCGCCGCCGGATCCGGCCGCGGTGACCACACCCACGGAGAACGGCGCCTCGTCGGTCTCGGACCGGGGGAGCCGGGCGTCGTCCAGGGCGAGGTCGGCCGCGGCCATCGCGAAGTGCGTGAACCGGTCGGTCTGGACCAGGAAGCGCTCCTCGACGGCCGCCGCCGGGTCGAAGTCGCGCACCTGGCCCGCGACCCGCAGCGGCAGGTGCTCACAGCCCTCCCGGGTGACGCGGTCCAGGACGCTGATGCCCTCCTTGGTGGACTTCCAGAACGTCTCGGTACTGGATCCGTTCGGCGCGACCACACCGATGCCCGTGACGGCCGCGCGGGGGCGAGGTTCGCTCATCGTGACGTCTCCCTCGGCCGGTTCATGACCACAGCGGACTGGAAGCCGCCGAACCCGCTGCCCACCGAGAGCACGCTGTCGAGCTTGCGCTCGCGGGCCTCGCGGGGGACGTAGTCCAGGTCGCACTCGGGGTCGGGGGTCTCGTAGTTCGCGGTCGGCGGTACCACCTGGTGCGTCAGGGCCAGCACACAGGCGACGAGTTCGATCGCTCCGATGGCGCCCAGGGAATGGCCCACCATCGACTTGATCGAACTCATGGGCGTTTCGTAGGCGTGCGGCCCCAGGACCCGTTTGACCGCGGCGGTCTCGTGGCGGTCGTTCTGCTTGGTGCCCGAGCCGTGCGCGTTGACGTAGTCGATCGCGGTGGGGTCGAGCCGCGCGTGGTCGAGGGCGTCGTCGATGGCGCGGGCCATCTCCACGCCCTCGCTGGTGAGACCGGTCATATGGTAGGCGTTGCCGAAGGTGGCGTAGCCGCCCAGTTCGCAGTACACGCGCGCGCCGCGGGCCCTGGCGTGTTCGAGCTCCTCCAGGACGAGCACGGCGCCGCCCTCGCCCATGACGAATCCGTCGCGGTCGGCGTCGAAGGGACGCGAGGCGTGGGCCGGGTCGTCGTTGTTCGGGGAGGTCGCCTTGATCGCGTCGAAGCAGGCCATGGTGATCGGGGAGATCGGCGAGTCCGAGGCGCCGGCTATGCAGATGTCGGCCCGGCCCTCCTCCACGGTGTGGAAGGCGTAGCCGACCGCGTCGAGCCCCGAGGTGCAGCCCGTGGAGACGGTCTGCACCGGGCCGCGCGCCCCGAACCGCTCCGCCACCGTCGAGGCGAGTGCGCCGGGCGTGAACGCCCGGTGCAGGTCGGGGCCCGCTTCCCGGTGGTCCACGTCCCAGCGCTGCCCGCCGTGGCTGACCAGGACGTAGTCGTGCTCCAGCCGGGTGGTGCCGCCGACCGCGGTGCCGAGCGAGACGCCGACCCGCCAGGGGTCCTCCGCGGCGAGGTCGAGACCGGCGTCCCGTACCGCTTCGTCGCCCGCGACCATGGCGAACTGGATGTAACGGTCGCTCCGTTCCACGTCCCGAGGGTCCAGGCCGTGGGCAGCGGGGTCGAAGTCGCACTCGGCGGCGATCCGCGAGCGCAGACCGGACGGGTCGAAGAACGTGATGGCCCGGGTCGCGGTGCGCCCGGCCGCCAGGAGGTTCCAGAACGCCGGTACGCCTATGCCTCCGGGAGCGACGATACCTATGCCGGTGACCGCCACCCGCCTGGTCATGAGTGGACCTGACGTCGTGCGGCCGCCTCCGCTCCCACCACCGCGGACTCGGCGTCGGTCTCCTCGGTGTCGACGTGGCCCAGCGGCGGACTCGGCGCCAGGGGGCCGAGGTGGAAGACCAGCCGGGCCTCCTCCTCGCCGACGTTGCGGAAGCGGTGGCGCACGTTGACGGGGATCAGCAGCCCCTGCTCGGGACGGAGCGGGTGCGGCTCGCCGTCCAGGTCCACCTCGAGCTGCCCGCACACCACGTACACGAACTCCTCGGAGTACGGGTGGTAGTGCTCACCGATGCGGTCACCGGGCTCGATGAGCGCCACGCCCATGAATCCACTGGTGGCGCCCACCGCGGCCGGGGTGAGCATGGCACGCAGGTCACCGCCTCGGCGGCGGTTGGGCTCGACGTCGCTCAGGCTCACGATGTTGGGACGAGATGTGATCACGCGTTCCTCCATTGAGGTGCTGCGCCGACGCGGGAGGGGCGGCGTCGCCCCTCCCGCCGGATGGCGAATCAGGCGTCGGGCGACCGGCGGTCGGTGACGAGATCCATGCGCGCCCGTTCGAGCAGGCGGGCGAGGCTGCCGTCCTTCGACGGGGCCGCGTCCATGTCCGCGGCGTCGTCCAGGAGCGTCGTCAGCTCGGTCACCTGCGCCGAGTCGGACAGGCCGAGGAGGTGGCCGGGGTCGGCCTCCTCGATCGCGCCGTGCACGTCGATCAGCCGTACGACGACGTCGTCGCGCTGGAAGATCGTGCTGCGCAGGACCGGGCTGCGCGGGTCGTCGGCGGCCGCCTCGTCGCGATGGGCCAGGAGTTCGGCGAGCTGCATGCCGCGCTCCGGCCGCGCCGGGTAGTACAGGGCGTACCGCTCGCCCTGCGGCTCCTGCCGCCCCGCCGTCACGTGGTGGACGGCCGGCAGCGCGGCCCGGGTGAAGAAGACCCGGGCGGATTCGGGGTCACCCAGGTCCCGGTCCTGCTCCAGGTGGGGGTTGATGGCTTCCTCGACGGCCCGCACTTCGGGCTGCCGGGCGACGTGGCGCAGCGCGGCCAGCAGGTCGCCGCGCACCTCGACGGCCCGCACCACCCGGTTGCCGTGCATGAACAGGGAGGTGCGGCACAGCCGGGTGGTGTCGTCGACCTTCGGCTCGGGCGAGTCGTAGTCGGCGAGGATCTTGGCGACGATCTCCTCGCTGCCCGGTTTCACGGTGAACGTGAGCGCGTGCCGGATCACGCCGTCGCCGATCCGGGGGGCCGTCTGGAGGCGGCGCGCCGCCTGGTCGGCACCTTTCGCCGGTCCGCCGGTCTCGCGGACGACGTGGAAGCGCAACGACCGCGTGTCCCGCACGCAGCTGTGCAGCGGCTCCACCATCCGCACGTGCTCCTCGCTGTTGACCCAGGCGAGGAACGGCGGGGCGCTCTCCCACTCACTGGTGATGAGCCATTGGGAGGGGTTCTCGATCGACTGGCACAGCTGGTCGCTGACGTGCCCGGGGACGGACGCGACCTGGTTGCACAACTGTTCGTAGGCTTCCAGGAACTCCTGCTGGGCCCCGTCATGGACGTCGACCAGGAGGACGACGCGGAGCCGGGAACCGTCGAACACGGACTGGGAGACATGGTGCGAGGCCTGTCGCGCCCGCGAACCTGCCCCCCGTTCGGACGTGGTGGTCATCCTGCGCACATCTCCTTCGCGGCGGGGAACGTGAACGCCGGCCGCGGGGATGCGACGTCGGCGTTCCTCGATCCTGTGTCCGTCCCCGCACATCGCGCGACTCGGACGGCGTACGCGAGTGACCGGGGCGGGCGGCCGCCGGACGGGACGGGTCAGGACAACCGGGCCGTCCGCGGGGTCGGCGGCCTGCCGGCCGCGGTCCCCCCGTCCGGGTGATGAGGAGGTGGCAGTCCGCCCCTCACCACCCGTCGGGGCACTCGCCGGTTCGGGGCCCGCGGGGGGATTTCAGCCGACGGCCAGGACGGTCCTCAGGACCTGGCGCAGCGCGTCCTCGGCATCCGGGTCCGGACCCGGCGACCGCCATGCGACGAACCCGTCGGGCCGCACGAGCACGGCGCCCCCGGGCCCCGTACCGTGGCGCTCCGCCCAGTCGGCGGCGTCCTCCGGCACCAGGTCGGCCCGAGGTCCGGTGCCCACCCGGTACGACACGAGCGGGAGGGTCAGTTCGTCGGCGAGGCGGAGGGCGGCCTCGTGCCATCCGTTCGGCTCGGCGGCGTCACTGAGCAGCACCAGGGACCGCTCGTAGAGGTCGAGCGTCGACATCCGTTCGTCGCCGTGACGCACCCACAGGTGCGGGGCCCTGCTGCCGGGGGCGCCGGTCAGGTCGAGACCCTCGGGCACCACGGGGGCCGCGGGATCGGCGCCGACGACGGCGCCCTGCGGGTAGCGGTACCCGAGGGCCACGTTGAGGATCCCGCGCTGGGGACCGCCGCCCGCTCCGGCCGGCGCGGCGAATCCGGGGTGGCTGTGCTCGGCCGACCGGGCCGCGGCCCGCGCGCTGGTGGCCTCGGCCACGGGACGGCGCTCGGTGTCGTAGGTGTCCAGCAGGCGCTCCCCGGCCCAGCCGTCGAGCACCGCGGCCAGCTTCCAGGCGAGGTTGTGCGCGTCCTGGATGCCGGTGTTGGAACCGAAGGCCCCGGTGGGGGACATCTCGTGAGCCGAGTCACCGGCCAGGAACACCCGTCCGGACCGGTAGCTGCGGGCGACCCGCTGCGCGGCGTGCCACGGCGCCTTGCCGGTGATCTCCACGTCGAGGTCGGCGACCCCGACGGCCCGGCGGATGTGCTCGGTGCACCACTCGTCCGTGAACTCCTCCAGGGTCTGGCCGTGTTCGGGGTGCCAGGGGGCGTGGAAGACCCAGTTCTCGCGGTTGTCCACCGGCAGCAGGGCGCCGTCGGCCTCCGGGTTCGTCAGGTAGCAGACGATGAAGTGGCGCTCACCCACGACCTCGGCGAGGCGGCGGGAGCGGAAGGTGAGGCTGACGTTGTGGAACAGGTCGCCCGGCCCGCTCTGAGCGATACCGAGCTGCTCACGCACGGGGCTGCGCGGGCCGTCCGCGGCGACGAGGTAGTCCGCGCGGATGGTGGTGTGCTCACCCGTCTCGCGGCTCTTGACCACGGCGGTCACACCGGTCGTGCCGGCCTCGAACGACATCAGCTCGGTGGAGAAGCGCAGGTCCCCGCCGTGCCCTCGGGCGTGGTCGAGCAGCACCGGTTCGAGGTCGTTCTGGCTGCACAGGCACCAGGCGCTGGGGCTGAAGCGGGCCAGGCCGCCCCCGGGGTCGATGTCCCTGAACAGCCATTCGCCCGCGTCACCGGTCAGCGTGGGCGTCTGGAGGATGCCCTTGTTGACGGCCAGGGTGGCGGCCGCGTCCTGGATCGCCTTCTCGACGCCCGCCACCCGGAACAGTTCCATCGTGCGGACGTTGTTGCCCCGGCCCCGCGGATGGATGGAGGTGCCCGCGTGGCGCTCCACGAGCACGTGCGGCACGCCCAGCCGTCCCAGGAACAGCGAGGTCGACAGGCCGACCAGGGAGCCGCCGACGATGAGGACCGGGACGCTGATGGTGTGCGGACCCGTCTGTCCGCCTCGTTCGTTCGTCACTGTCGCCTCCAGCGCATCGATACCGCCGACCCGGCCGGATGCGGCGGAGATCCTCATGCATGCCCCGGGAAGGTGACAGTGGCTCAGGCTTCACCCGCCTGCTGCGTGCTGACCGTCCGCACCCGCCGGCCGCCCCGCCCGGGTCACCCCGCCACCCGCAGCAGCAGCACCGCCCGCGCCGGCATCGTGATCTCCGTCCCCGCCCGGTGCTCCACGCCCGGCGCCTCTCCCTGCTCCTCCCGGCTCGTGTCGACGACGACCTCGTACCGCTCGGCCCACGGCGGCCCCGGCAGGGTGAAGTCCACCGGCCCCTCACCCGCGTGCAGGACGGCCAGGAAGCTGTCGTCGAGGATCTGCTCCCCGCGCTCGTCGCGCCCCGGGATGTCCCGGCCGGACAGGTACATGCCCAGAGTGGCGGCGGGCGCGTACCAGTCCTGCTCCGTCATCTCCGTGCCCCGGGACGTGAACCAGGCCAGGTCGCGCAGCCCGTCCGCGGTCTGGGCCCGGCCGGAGAAGAACGCCCGGCGCCTGAGCACCGGGTGGCGGTGGCGCAGCGCGATCAGCCGGGAGGTCAGCGAGAACAGGGCCTGCCAGCCCGGATCCTCCAGCAGTCCCCAGTCCAGCCAGCTGATCTCGTTGTCCTGGCAGTAGGCGTTGTTGTTGCCGCGCTGGGTGCGGCCCAGTTCGTCGCCCGCGACCAGCATGGGCACGCCCGTCGACAGCAGCAGGGTGGTCAGCAGGTTCCGCAGCTGCCGGCGCCGGAGCGCCCGCACCTCCTCGTCGTCCGTCTCGCCCTCGGTGCCGCCGTTGAAGGCCCGGTTGTCGTCCGTGCCGTCGCGGTTGCCCTCGCCGTTGGCCTCGTTGTGCTTGCGCTCGTAGGACACCAGGTCCCGCAGGGTGAACCCGTCGTGCGCGGTGACGAAGTTGACGGACGCGTACGGCCTGCGCCCGCCCCAGGCGTACAGGTCGCTGGAGCCCGACAGCCGGTACCCCATCTCGCGGACGTCCGGCAGGGCGTGCCGCCAGAAGTCCCGGACGGCGTTGCGGTACCGGTCGTTCCACTCCGTCCACAGTGGCGGGAACGCTCCCACCTGGTAGCCGCCCGACCCCACGTCCCACGGCTCGGCGATCAGCTTCACCCGGCGCAGCACCGGGTCCTGGGCGATGACCGCGAGAAACGGGGAGAGCATGTCGACGTCGTGCATGGAGCGGGCCAGCGCCGCCGCCAGGTCGAAGCGGAAGCCGTCCACGCCCATCTCCGTGACCCAGTAGCGCAGCGAGTCGGTGATCAGACGCAGCACGTGCGGCTGGACCACGTGCAGGGTGTTGCCGCAGCCGGTGTAGTCGGCGTAGCGGCGGGCGTCGTCCTGGAGGCGGTAGTAGCCGCGGTTGTCGATGCCCTTCAGGGACAGTGTCGGGCCGAGCTCGCCCGCCTCGGCGGTGTGGTTGTAGACCACGTCGAGGACGACCTCGATCCCGGCGGCGTGCAGGGCGCGCACCATCCGCTTGAACTCGCCGACCTGCTGGCCCCGCGTCCCGGAGGCCGCGTAGGCCGCGTGCGGGGCGAAGTAACCGATGGAGTTGTAGCCCCAGTAGTTCCTCAGGCCCCGGCGCAGCAGGTGGTCCTCATGCGCGAACTGGTGCACCGGCAGCAGCTCCACCGCCGTCACACCCAGCTTCACCAGGTGCTCTATGGCCGCGGGGTGCGCGAGTCCGGCGTAGGTGCCGCGCAGCTCCTCGGGGATGCCCGGGTGGAGCTGCGTGAAGCCCTTGACGTGCAGCTCGTAGATCACGGAGTCCGCCCACGGGGTCTTCGGGCGGCGGTCGTCGGCCCAGTCGTCGTCATCGTGGACGACGACGCCCTTGGGGACGTGCGGCGCCGAGTCCCGGTCGTCGCGCACGGTGTCGGCGACATGCTGCTGCGGCCAGTCGCGGACGTGCCCGTAGACCTCCGGCGGCAGGCCGAAGTCCCCGTCCACGGCACGGGCGTAGGGGTCGAGCAGCAGCTTCGCCGGGTTCCAGCGGGCGCCCGTCCACGGGTCCCAGCGGCCGTGCACCCGGTAGCCGTAGCGCTGCCCGGGCAGCACACCGGGGACGAAGCCGTGCCAGATCTCGTGGGTCAGCTCGGCGAGGCGGACCCGCGACTCCCTGCCCGACTCGTCGAAGAGACACAGCTCGACCCCCTCGGCCCCGCCCGCCCACAACGCGAAGTTGGTGCCCGCCACTCCGTCCGGGCCGACCCGGAACCGGGCGCCCAGCGGTGTCGGCGCGCCCGGCCACGCGGGCACGGGGGGCGGCGGCGCGGCAGGCCGGGCCCCGTTCACGGCGGCGGCCTGGCGCCCGTTCCCGGTGGCCCGACGACCGGCCACCGCCTCCTGCTCGGCTGCGCTGGACACCTGTCAGCCTCCCGCGGCTCGTGGGACGACGGGGGACAGAGGGGTGCGGCCCTGTCTGCGGCCCGGGCCGCGGCTCCCCTGCGCGTCGTCCTCCCCACTGTTCTGCCCAGAGCGTGGCTCGCACTCACGTTTCCCCGGGGGCGGGCATGGTCGTTTCCGGGGACTCGGCCGGTCGTTGGGCACCTCGTGAGGCACGTACAAGGGCGCGCGCGGCGCGCGAGGGCCGCGCTGGCCGCCGTAGTGACATGGGCAGGGCTCCTCGCGGGGGCCACGGGCTGTACCTCGGACGACACCGGTGGGATCGCCGGGGCGTTCGGCGCGCCCCCGGCGCCCGAGGACGTCATCAAGGTCTCGCCCGGCGACGGCAGCAGGGGAGTGCGCCCCGGCAAGCGGCTGCGGGTGCGCGTGCCCGACGGCCGGCTGGAGAAGGTGAAGGTCGTCAGGTCACAGGACGCTCAGGAGTCCCCGGTGCCCGGGCACCTCTCCGCCGACGGCCTGACCTGGGAACCCGACGAGCAGCGGCTCGCGCTGGCCGCCAAGTACACGGTCGACGCGGTGGCCGTGGGCGGCGACGGCCGCCGCTCGGCCCGGCGCACCACCTTCACCACCTACGTCCCGGAAGAACGCTTCATCGGCTACGTCGCCCCGGAGAACCGCGCCACCGTCGGCACCGGCATGATCGTCTCCCTGGAGTTCAACCGGAAGATCGCGAACCGGGCCGCCGTCGAACGCGCGGTGCGCGTCACCGCCCGCCCGGCCGTCGAGATCCGTCCGCACTGGTTCGGCAGGACCCGCCTCGACTTCCGCCCCGAGGACTACTGGAAACCCGGCACCCGGGTCACCGTCGCCCTGCGCCTGCGCGACGTCGAGGGCGCGCCCGGCGTCTACGGCCTCCAGCACAAGACGTTCTCCTTCACCGTCGGCCGCAGCCAGGTCTCCGTGGTCGACGCCGCCGCGCACTCCATGGAGGTCCGGCGCGACGGCGAGCCCCTCGCCACCGTCCCGGTCACCGCCGGTGCCCCGAAGACGACCACCTACAACGGCAAGATGGTGGTGACCGAGATGCTCGACGTCACCCGGATGAACGGCGCCACGGTCGGCTTCAAGAAGCGCGACGGCAAGGGCGAGTACGACATCCCGGACGTTCCGCACGCGATGCGCCTGACCGACTCCGGCACCTTCCTGCACGGCAACTACTGGGCGCACCACACCGTCTTCGGCCGCACCAACGTCAGTCACGGATGCATCGGACTGCGGGACGTGAAGGGCGGCGGCTCGGACACCCCGGCCGGCTGGTTCTTCGACCGCAGTCTCGTCGGGGACGTCGTCGAAGTCGTCAACAGCAATGACAAAAAGGTCTCTCCCGACAATGGGCTCGGAGGATGGAATATGGACTGGAACGCATGGAAGGCGGGCAGTGCGGTGAAGTAGCCGGACAGGGGGGCGGGTTGACCCGGCGATCCGTTGGGACCGAACGGTGACAATCGCCGGCCTCCGATGCCGTCCGACCTGTGGTTACTATTCGCCGACGCGCGGGGGACGCGCGGGTGCGCGTGCGGGCCTGACCAGGCCCCGGGGAGGGGAGAACCACGTGAACGGGCGACCGATATCGGGGGCGTCGGTTGGGCGCAGGAACGGAGTGCTCGCGCTGATACTCGGCGTGCTGCTGCTCGCCGTCACGGCGTGCGGCGGCGGGGGCAGCGGCTCCGGTTCCGGCGGGAGCGACAGCAAGGGCAAGGACTCGGACGCCGCGCAGAGCAAGCAGTCCGAGGCGGTCGTCGGCATCACCCCCGAGGACGGCGCCAAGTCCGTCGACACGAGCGGTGCGCTGAAGGTGACCGCCGAGAAGGGGAAGCTGACCGAGGTCGAGGTCAAGGACGCCAAGGGCAACAAGGTCGACGGCGCGATATCCGAGGACGGCGCCAGCTGGACGCCGTCCATCCACCTGGCAGGTGCCACGAAGTACACGGTCCACGCGGTCGCCAAGGACTCCGAGGGCCGCACGGCCGCGGAGGACGCCGACTTCACCACGCTGACCCCCAAGAACACCTTCACCGGCACCTTTACCCCCGAGGACGGCTCCAAGGTCGGCGTCGGGATGCCGTTCTCCATCCGCTTCGACCGGGGCATCACCAACCCGGAGGACGTCGAGAAGGCCATCCGCATCACGACGGAGCCGGCCGTCGAGGTCGAGGGCCACTGGTTCGGCAACGACCGCCTCGACTTCCGCCCGGAGAAGTACTGGAAGCCCGGCACCAAGGTGACCGTCGACCTGAACCTCGACGGCGTCGAAGGCCGCTCCGGCGTCTACGGCGAGCAGGACAAGAAGGTCGAGTTCACCATCGGCCGCAACCAGGTCTCGGTCGTCGACGCCAAGAAGCTCACCATGAAGGTGATGCGCGACGGCAAGGTCGTCAAGACCATCCCGGTCACCACCGGCAAGCCCGGCATGGAGACCTGGAACGGCCAGATGGTCATCAGCGAGATGCTCACGGTGACCCGGATGAACGGCGAGACCGTCGGCTACGGCGGCGAGTACGACATCAAGGATGTCCCGCACGCCGTGCGCCTGACCACCTCCGGCACGTTCCTGCACGGCAACTACTGGGCGAGCGGTGCCTTCGGCAACTACAACGCCAGCCACGGCTGCATCGGCCTGCGTGACGTGCGCGGCGGCTGGGACAAGAAGGTGGCCGCCGCGTGGTTCTTCAACCACTCGATGGTCGGCGACGTGGTGGTCGTCAAGAACTCCGAGGACCGGATCGTCGACCCGGACAACGGGCTCAACGGCTGGAACATGTCGTGGGAGAAGTGGAAGAAGTAGTTCTCCGCTGCTGACAAGAGGGCCCCGGTGTGACGGACCGCACCGGGGCCTCACCCGTTAGTCGTGGTTAACCTGCTGCCTATGACCGTCTCTCTCGAAGTCGCTGAAGGCGTCGGCACGCTCCGTCTCGACCGCCCGCCCATGAACGCGCTGGACATCGCCACGCAGGACCGGCTGAAGGAACTCGCCGAGGAGGCCACGCGGCGCGAGGACGTCCGGGCCGTGGTGGTCTACGGCGGCGAGAAGGTGTTCGCGGCCGGCGCGGACATCAAGGAGATGCAGGAGATGGACCACACCGCGATGGTCCTGCGCGCCCGCGCCTTGCAGGACTCGTTCACGGCGGTGGCCCGGATCCCCAAGCCGGTCGTCGCGGCCGTGACGGGCTACGCGCTGGGCGGCGGCTGCGAGCTCGCCCTGTGTGCCGACTTCCGCATCGCCGGCGACAACGCCAAGCTCGGCCAGCCGGAAATCCTGCTCGGTTTGATCCCCGGCGCCGGCGGCACCCAGCGCCTGGCCCGCCTGGTCGGCCCCTCGAAGGCCAAGGACCTCATCTTCACGGGCCGGATGGTGAAGGCCGAGGAGGCCCGCGAGATCGGCCTGGTGGACCGGGTCGTCCCCGCCGACGAGGTGTACACGCAGGCGCACGCCTGGGCCGCCAGGCTGGCCCAGGGTCCGGCGCTCGCGCTGCGCGCCGCCAAGGAGTCGATCGACACGGGTCTGGAGACGGACCTCGACACGGGCCTCGCGATCGAACGGAACTGGTTCGCGGGTCTGTTCGCCACCGAGGACCGCGAGCGCGGGATGCGCAGCTTCGTGGCGGAGGGGCCGGGCAAGGCGAAGTTCCTCTGAACACCCCTCCAGGGGCTTGCAATTGACACGATGTCTGACCCGGAGTCCCTCGATGGGGCGGTTTATGGCAGCCTTAAGGCAACCTTAAGCCCGCTCGGTCGGGGGAGCCCGCCGGTCACTCCGGAAACGGGCGTTCCAGCAGGTCGGAGGGGTTTCCGGCGACTTCGAAATGTCTCCGGCATATGACAGGGGGGCGCCGTTTCACCGCCCGTTCACCGGGGCGTATTCCCCGGGAACGGCCCCGAGCGGCGCTCCGGGCGGCCATGATGGGGGCATGGCGGGGCTGGAGGGTATGGAACAGCCGCGGGGACACGCTCATGCGGCCGCGGCGCGCTGGTCGCCGACCGTCGAGGACGAACACGCGCTCAAGGCGCTGGAGTTGTACGGCAATCCGACGGAGGCAGAGGTTCCACTGCCGTCCCGTCCCGAGTCCGCCGCCACCGCGAGACGGCTCACCCAGGTCGTGGTCCTGCGCCACTGGGGGCTCACCCCCAAGACCACGGAGGACGCGGTCCTGCTCGTCTCCGAACTGGTGGGCAACGCCGTCCGGCACACCGGTGCCCGCGTCTTCGGGCTGCGTCTGCACCGGCGCCGCGGCTGGATCCGTGTCGAGGTGCGCGACCCCTCCCGAGGGCTGCCGTGCCTGATGCCCGTCCAGGAGCTGGACATCAGCGGCCGGGGCCTGTTCCTCGTCGACAAGCTGGCCGACCGCTGGGGGGTCGACCTGCTGCCCCGGGGCAAGACGACCTGGTTCGAGATGCGGGTCGCCGACCGCTGACCGCGATGCCTCACCCGGTCGCCGGACGGGCGAATCGCGCTTTTCCCCGCAAGGCGCCCATTAAATGGTGCAATGCACCGCCATCTCGTCAAGAGCGCCCTGGTCGCGGGTGCCGCCCTCGCCGTCCTCTCCGCCTGCGGCACCGGGGAGCGGACCTCCGAGGCACGGGGCACCGAGGCCGCCGTCCCCGCCCCACCCGAGAAGAAGCCCGTGGACGGCCTGCCCGGCATGCCGCCCGTCCTGGACCCCGAGGACGTGTACGCGGCCGACCGCCCGAACAAGCTGTCCCCGGTGGTCAAGGACTTCCCCTCCCGGGTCTACGTCCCCAACACCGAGTCCGACACGGTCTCCGTCATCGACCCGAAGACGTACGAGATCATCGAGACGATCCCCGTGGGCCGGCAGCCCCAGCACGTCGTGCCCTCCTGGGACCTGAAGACGCTCTGGGTCAACAACAACCGCGGCCACACCCTCACCCCGATCGACCCGAAGACCGGCAAGGCGGGCAAGGAGGTCGAGGTCCACGACCCCTACAACCTCTACTTCACGCCCAACGGCAGGTACGCCGTCGTCATGGCCTCCCTCGACCGCGAGCTGGTCTTCCGCGATCCGCACACCATGGCGGTCAAGAAGACCGTCCCGGTCTCCTGCTACGGCGTCAACCACGCCGACTTCTCCCTCGACGGCCGCTACTTCATCGTCTCCTGCGAGTTCAGCGGCGAGCTCCTCAAGGTCGACACCGAGCGGATGGAGGTCGTCGGGCAGCAGCGGCTGCCGTTCGAGGGGGCCATGCCGCAGGACGTGAAGATCTCGCCCGACGGCAAGACGTTCTACATCGCCGACATGATGGCCCACGGTATGTGGGTCCTGGACGGCGACACGTTCACCGAGCCCACCCTGATGCCGACCGGCAAGGGCTGCCACGGCCTCTACGTCAGCCGCGACTCCCGAGAGATGTACGTGTCCAACCGCGGCGAGGGCACCGTCTCCGTCTTCGACTTCACGCAGAACAAGCTGACCAAGAAGTGGGACCTGCCCGACGGCGGCAGCCCCGACATGGGCGGCGTCTCCGCCGACGGCAAGGTGCTGTGGCTGTCCGGCCGCTACGACGCCGAGGTGTACGCCATCGACACCCGCACCGGCACCCAGCTCGCCCGCATCCCGGTCGGCAGCGGTCCGCACGGCCTCGCCGTCTACCCGCAGCCCGGCCGCTACTCGCTCGGCCACACGGGCATCTTCCGCTGACGCCCGGCTCCGGGGACGAGCAGCGCTTCCGAGCCCACCGGCCGGTAACCGGCCGCCTGGAACGCCCGCAGACTGCGGGCGTTCCCCGCCGACACCTGCGCCCACACCGGCGCGCCCCCGGCCAGCTGCCGCGCCGCCGTGACCAGCCGCCTCCCGATCCCGCGGTGCCGCGCCCCCTCGTCCACCTCGACGGCGACCTCCCACCGTCCCGCCACCCCACGGCCCAGGACGAGCACCCCGCCGTCCGCCGCCCACACCCGCACACCGTCCCGCCGCCTGCGGGCCGACGCCACGCGCGGATGCCCGGGGTCGTCGATCTCCGTCAGCGCGACCGACGGCTCCCCGGGTAGTGCGGCACCGGTCAGCAGCACGTCGACCGTGTCGCAGACCCGCCCCGTCCGGTCCATCAGGGCCGTCAGGAAGCGGGCGTTCATGGTGGCCGCGAGGGCGTCGCAGTCGGTCCGGGCGAGGGCGTCGCGGACCCGGTCGGGGTCCTCGTCGGTGAAGACGACCGAGTGGGCCGTGAAGGCGATGACCCCCGCGTCCCGGGGCGAGGGCTGGGGCACGATCGTCGTCCCGCCGTCCGTGGGCGGGAAGACGCCGTGCGCTGCCGCGTCGAGTATGTCCCCCAGGGTCTTCGCCACCGTCGCACTCCTTGAGTCTCCACCCGATGGAGGGTCCAGACTCGCAGACATGATCGACGACGGCACCGGACTGCTCACCATCGGGGAACTGGCCCGGGTCACCGGACTCACCGTGCGCACCATCCGCTACTGGTCCGACCGGGGCGCCCTGCCTCCGGTGGCCCGGTCAGCAGGCGGCTACCGGCTGTACGACGCGGCGTCGGTGGCCCGGCTGGAGCTGATCCGCACCCTGCGCGAGCTGGGCCTCGGCCTGGCGGACGTACGCCGGCTCCTGTCCGGTGAGACCACCGTCGCGCAGGTCGCGGCGGCGCACGTGGTCGCGCTGGACGCGCAGATCCGGTCGCTCAAGGTGACCCGCGCGGTGCTGTCGACGGTGGCGAAGCGGGGCTCGGACGCGGAGGAGATGACCCTCGTGAACAGACTGGCGCGCCTGTCGGCGGCGGAACGGCGGCGGATCGTGGAGGACTTCGTGGACGAGGTGTTCCACGGCCTGGACACCGCGGACCCGGTGATCCGGGAGAGCATGCGGAGCACCGTCGCCGACCTGCCCGAGGAGCCCACGCCCGAGCAGGTCGACGCCTGGCTGGAGCTGGCGGAGATGCTCCGGAACCCGGACTTCCGGGCCGAGATGCGCAAGGTGGCCGAGTTCAACGCCGCCGACCGCGGGCACGACACGCCCGCCGGGGCGTCCGTGTGGTTCTCCCGGCGGCTCGTGCAGCTGGGGGCCGACGCCGTCGAGCGGGGCATCGCCCCCGGCTCGCCGGACGCGGCCGAGGTGCTGAGTGCCCTGCTGGGCGACGCCGACCCGGCGACCGTGCTCACCCGGCTGCGGTCGCACGCCACCCACCGGGTCGCCCGGTACCGCGAGTTGCTCGCCGTCGTGAAGGGAGCCGGACCCGAGGCCGCCTACCGGGCGGAGTTCGCCTGGGTGGTCGCCGCGCTGGAGGCGCACACGGCCGGTTAATCTGACCTGCGTCATACCTGCGTCAGCAGGACGTACAGCACGGGATGAGGGGCGGATCGGTGGCGGACATCGAGGAAGCACGCAAGCAGTTCGAGCGGATCGATACGGACGGTGACGGGTTCATCACCGCTGCCGAGTTCAAGGCCGCCCTGGCCAGGACGGGGGACTGGAACGTCACCGAGTCGGTCGCCGAGGTCGTCATCAAGACCCGCGACCTCGACGGCGACAAGCGGCTGAGCTTCGACGAGTTCTGGGCCTACCTGAACAAGTAGCCCGCCCGGGCGCAGCCCAGCGAAGGGGCCCGGTCCGCGATCACCGGACCGGGCCCCTCGCCGTGCCCGGAGGGACGTGCACGAAATTTTCTCCGGCGCGGAACAGCCCAACCGCCCCGAAGGTTGACCCTGCTGACGAAGGCTTCAGGCGGCGCTGTTCATCTCCGGAAGGACGAGGCGAGGACATGAAGATCGGCATCATCGGCGCGGGCAACATCGGCGGCAACCTGACCAGGCGGCTCACCGCCCTCGGTCACGACGTGGCCGTCGCCAACTCCCGCGGGCCCGAGACGCTCACGGCCCTGGCGGAGGAGACCGGCGCGACGCCCGTGACGGTCGGGGAGGCGGCGCGGGACGCCGAGCTCGTTGTCGTCACCATCCCGCTCAAGGCCGTCCCGGACCTCCCCTCCGGCCTCCTCGACAGCGCGGCGGACGGCGTCGCGGTCATCGACACCGGCAACTACTACCCCCGGCAGCGCGACGGCAGGATCGCGGGGATCGAGGACGAAGGCCTCACCGAGAGCCGCTGGACGGAACGGCACCTCGGCCACCCGGTGATCAAGGCGTTCAACGGCACCTACGCCCAGGACATCCTGGACCGCCCGCTCCCCGCCGGCGACCCCGGCCGCATGGCCCTGCCGGTGGCCGGCGACGACGAGACGGCCAAGCGCACGGTACGGGACCTGATCGACGCCCTCGGCTTCGACACGGTCGACGCGGGCGGCATCGACGACTCCTGGCGCCAGCAGCCCGGCACTCCGGTGTACGGCCTGCGCGACGGGGTCGAGGCAGTCACGAAGGCCTTGGCGGAGGCGTCCCCGGAGCGCACGCCGGAGTTCAGCGGCTAGGTGTGCCGACGGGGCAGGCGGACTCTGCGGACACCCCTGACCCGGGACCACCGTGCCGCTCATGCTCGGCTTCCCCTCACCGGACGCGTTCCAGGCGCAGACCAGGATCACGTACTCGTGACCCGCCGTGACCCCCGTGATCCTGGCGGAGCGGGCGGAGGCCGGGTAGCCGATGATCCGGGAGTGGTTCGTCGGGGTGCTCTTGTCGTACACCCACACCGCGTACCGGACGATCGCGCCGCTGGGCGAACCGGCCGGCGCCGACCAGCGCACGTCGACCGAGCCCGCGCCGGCCGTCGCGGTGAGCCCCTGCGGCCGCCCCGCCGTCGTCGGCGCCGCCTTGCCCCGGACCGCCGAGGACCACGAGGAGCGGTTGGCCGCGCCCTCACCGGCGACCGCGCGGACCCGCACCTCGTAGGTGTGGCCGTCGTAGGGCTGGTCGGTGAACTGCCATGACATGTCGTAGCGCGGCGCGCTGACGCCGGGCACCACGTCCTGCCAGTCCGCGTTCGAGTCGGTGGTGACGTCACGCCACTGAACGTCGTAGGTGTGCGCGCCGAAGACCTTGTCCCAGGTGGCGGTGACGCCCTGCTGGGTGCCGTCGAACTTCATGCCGGACGGCGTGGCGAGCGACCGGCCGGGCGCGCTGTCCGGCACGTCGGGCGCGGCGGCGCCGATGCCGAACTCCTTGTGCAGCACGGTGCCGAACGCCTGGGCGATGCGGTACTCGCCGAGGGCGTTGGGGTGCAGCCCGTCGTAGGTGGTGGCGCAGGTCGTCGCCTTCGGGTCGCAGCCCATCGCCGCGTCCTGCTTGTACTCGTGGTCCTTCTCACCGGGGCGGCTGCCGTCCCAGGTGCCGTTGGTCCGGCGCAGGTGCGCGCGGACCTTCTCCCACTTGTCGTCGATGTCGCTGATGGTGGACAGCTCGAAGTCGTCCTGCACCTACTCCTCGTTGGAGCCGCCGGACGGGTAGGGCTGCTTGAGCCCGTAACCGCCGAAGATGCCGCCGCCGGTGTTCCGGTAGCCGAGGAGCACGACCTTGCCGCGTACCTCGCCGAGCGTCGGGACGCGGCTCGACTGGCTCTCGCCGGTGACCGAGGGGCGCCAGAACAGGTTGCGCCAAGCCTTCGACGGGGTGTTCTCCTCACCGTCCCCGGTGTACGAGCGGCCGTCCAGGTAGGAGTCGAAGATCTTCTTGCGCCACTCGTCGGTCCCGAACCCGTCTGCGTCCTCGCAGGAGAAGGTGGAGCCGGTGCACTCCGCCTTCAGGTTCATCAGGACGGTTTCGCCGGGGTGGTCGCTCAGGAAGTCGTGGGTGGTCTTCAGCACGTCGTGGTACGTCCTGCTCGGGGCCGCCGTGGTCGCCCTCAGCACCTCCGGAGCGCTCGCCATCGACCGGTTCCGCGCCGAGTCGGTACCGGATCTGACGGTCCCGGCCGTCACGGTGCCCGAGGAGGAGGCCGGGACGGCCGGAGGGAGCGTCCCCCTCTCGGCGGCCGTCGTCCCGTCCGACGACGACTGCCCCCGGACGGACGGCACTCGGATCCGTCCCACGACGTTCCGCCTGGAGGTGCGAAGCACGGCAGAGGGCCCCGTGACCGTGACCGCCATGGACGTCCGGGCAGTGTCCGCCGAAGCCCCGCCCGCCGACGTCACCTACGGGGACTGCCGAGGCACAGACGCCCAGCACCCGTTCGCCGTGGACCTGGACGCCCCTGAGCCCCGGGCCGTGAGCCCGAGGCGCGGCTTCCCGTACGAGGCGTCCGCCGGGACTCCCCTGGTCCTGGACGTCACCGCGCACACGTCGAAGAGCGAGGTGCGCTGGTACCTGGAACTGCGGTGGACCCAGGGCCTCCGCTCGGGCACGCTGCGGATCGACGACGGCGGTCACCCGTTCCGCACCGGAGCGGTGACGTGGCGCCGTCCCCTCACCGGGGCGGATCAGGCGCCCTCCGCCCACCTCCGCAGCGCTGCCCGGCTGTCGAAGTCGGCCACGTTCTTGTCCAGCGGATCGTCGGTGTACTGGTGGAAGCGCCACTTCGCCTTGATGCGGGGTTTGCCCGCAGAGACGTAGTCGGCGATCCACAGCGCGTCGCCCGCGTAGGAGGTCGTGTCGACATGCAGCCAGAAATGCCGGTTGCAGTAGAGCACCACCCGGTTGTCCGGCCGCAGATCCTTCAGCTTCCGCAGGAACAGGTCCTTCTCGGCGTTGCTCGCGTGGGTTCCGTCGCCGGTCGTCTCCCAGTCGACGGCCAGGATGTCGCCCGGTCGCTCCGGGGCCCTGCTCACGAAGTACTCGGCCTGGGCGGTCAGGTTGCCGGGCCACAGGAAGTGGTAGAAGCCGACGACGAGCCCGGCGTCCCGGGCCCGCTTGGTCTGGGCGGCGAGTTTGGGATTGACGTAGGAGCGTCCCTCCGTCGCCTTGACGATGACGAAGGAGAGGCCGTCGGTGCCGTAGGTGGAGGACTGGTAGGCGCTCACATCTATGCCACGCAGCATGGGGGGCTCCCTGAAGTGCTCGTGGGGGAGGGGGAGTCGGGTCCCAACACCATGGCACGGGCTGCCGTTGCCCGAGAGCGGAACGTCAACTTCCGTGGGCCGTGGAGGGGGTGCCTGCCGCCGTGGCGGTGATCCGGTCCGCCAGGTCCGCCACGGCTGACAGGAGCCCGGCCGGTGGGAGGGCGAGGTCCAGGGTGTGGGCGGTGACGGTGATGCCGGAGCGGCGGATGACGTGGTCCGTGGGTCCGTCCTGGGTGGTGGCGGCATACACCAGATGGCCGTGCGGCAGGCCGAGCGCGGTGCAGTAGCCGAGCAGCTGGCCGAGGTGGTCGGTGGAGGGCGCGGCCCTGTCGAGGAACACGTACTTCGCGTCGACGACGGACACCGGACGGCCCGCCCGGTACAGCACGATGTCCGGCCGCAGCCGCACCCGGCGGGCCTCGTCCAGCCGGTGGTGCCCCTCCTGCCCGGCGCACCGCAGACCCCGGCGGGCCAGGACCTCGCCGAGCGCCGTCGTGAGGAACCGCTCGAACACGTCCGGCAGGTCGAGCAGGAAGCCCTCCGCCGTGACGGGGCTGCCGCCTTCCGGCTGGACGGAACGGGCGGACAGCACCAGCTCCGCGAGCCGCAGCACCCGCGTATAGCGGGAGTTGAGGCGGTTCGGTGTCCAGTGGGGCAGCGGCGCGCCCGGGCGGAGGGGGCGGACGCCCGTGAGCCGGCCGGTGAGGTGGTGCAGGGCCTGCCGCGTCCGGACGGGAAGGCCCGGCAGCCGGGCGGCCAGGCTCAGGGCCGTGAGCAGGACGCGGTTCTCGGCGATGTCGGGGGTGTGGTCGTCGTAGCGCACGGCGACGGGCAGCGGCAGGCCGACGCGGCGCAGCTGGTCCGCCGTGCGGATCCGGCCGCGGATCAGGGGCAGGTCCTCCTCGACCGTGCGGTAGCCGTGCAGCACCCCGGTGTCGAGCGTGCGGCGTGCGGTGCGGGCGAGCAGGTCGGCGACCGCGGGGAGGAGTCCGTCCGACTCGGCCGCGTCGACCGGCTCGGACCGCCAGGGGTCGTCGGAGGAGTAGGAGAGCAGGAACAGCAGGTCCCGCACGGGGAGTTTGGGGCGCAGGTGGAGCTGGACAGTCCCGCCGGAGGGGGTGCGCAGCCGGACCAGCCCGGCCTTCTGGTTCCCGCGCAGCCGCCAGCGTCCGCCGGCCGCGGGGGTCAGGCGCACCAGGCCGGGCACGGCGAGCAGTCCGGCGAGCTGGTCGCCCGTGAGCTCCCGCACGAGGCCGGGGCCGGTCTCCGGAACGGTGAGGAGGAGGCCGGTCACGCCTCCTCCGGGGCCCGCCCCAGCGCCGCACGCAGCGCGGGCAGGCCGTACTCCTCCTCCACGTCCGTCCCGGTGCCGTAGAGCTGGTCCTCCAGCAGGGGCAGGATCTGGGTGCGCCAGACGAGGTCGAGCCCGTCGGGCCGGACCGCGGCGGGCTTCATCAGGTACGACGGCCCGATGGCCCGGTCGGCGTCCCCGAGCCGGGAGTTGAGCTCGTCCAGCAGCCGGGCGGCGGTGTCGGGCAGACCGCGCTCCCGCAGCCAGCGGTCCAGCAGGCCCCGGACCGGCGGCTTCTCGGGGGAGAGGCGGCGGAACGCGAACCGGCGCCGCATCGCCGCGTCGACCAGGGCGATCGAACGGTCGGCGGTGTTCATCGTGCCGACGAGGAACAGGTTGCCCGGCAGGGTGAACGGGGCCTGCGGGCTGTACTGGGTGGTGACGGGCTCCTCGCGGTACTCCAGCAGGAAGTACAGCTCGCCGAAGACCTTCGCCAGGTTGGCCCGGTTGATCTCGTCGACGACCAGGACGTACGGGTTGGACGGGTCCTTCGCGGCACGCTCGGCGAGCAGCCGGAACGGCCCGGGCACGACGTCGAACACCACCGAGCCGTTCTCGCCCCGGACGGGACGGAAGCCCTCGAAGAAGTCCTCGTACGTGTACGAGGGGTGGAACTGCACGAGCTCGACCCGGTCGGGTCCGGCCAGGTGCCGGGCGAGGGCGCGGGCCAGGTAGGTCTTCCCGGTGCCGGGCGGGCCGTGGAAGACGAGCTGCCCCTGCTCCTGGAGCTGTTCGGCGGTCTCCCGGAGCCAGTCCAGCGGCATCAGCAGCCGCGCGGCCAGCTCCTCGGTGACGGGGGGCAGTTCGAGCGGCTTGGTGACGTCGACGTCGACGAGTTCCTCGGCGACGACGTCCTCCAGGCCGGCCCGCTCGGCGAGTTCGGCGGCGATGCTGCTGACGTCGTAGAGGGTCGGCGGCAGCGGCAGCCGGGCCTGCACCCGCTCGGGCAGCTCCGCGCGGACGAGCGGCCGCTCGGCGGTGGCCCAGCTCACCGGCCGGCGCCGGGCGTTGTCCGGGCCGTCCGAGGTGTCGTACTCCGCCGGGCCCTGGACCGTGCCGACGTGCACCTCGTCCGGAGTGACGGTGACGACCAGGTCGCCCGGCTGCATCAGGGTGAGGAAGACGTGCAGCTGGTACGCGGCCTGTCCGCGCAGTTGGGCGCCGGCCTCGGGCATCGCCTCGGCAACGGCCCGCTGGACGTCCCGCTTGGCGGAGCCGGCGGGGATGTCGGGGATCTCGCGCCAGGACATCGAGCAGTAGCCCTGCCGGAGCCAGTCCGGGATGAAGTTGCGTCCGTCGACGTTGTACCCGCGCACCAGCCAGCCGCGCTGCTCGTGCTCCACGGCACCCTTGCGCCATCGGCCGACCCAGGGCTCGTCGTAGAAGTCGACCGCTTGTCCGGTCTGTTCCCGGAGCGTGCGGCACAGCTCCAGCAGGTCGAGGTCGTCGTCTCCGGTGGGTTCGGGCAGCTCGTCCGCGAACGCCTTGACGATCTCCTGCTTGTGGTGGGCGCTGGCGATCGGCTGGTAGAAGTCCGGGAAGAGCAGGAACAGCAGGACGTGGATCTGCGCCCGTCCCTTCTTGTGCCCGACCGATTCCTGGATGTCCAGGCACAGGGCCCTGAACGCCGGCGGGTCCTGCAACATCGCCTCGCGCTCCGCAGCGGTCGTTCCCGCGAGCCGCTCCACCAGCAGTACCAGGATCTGGAACTGCGCCCACCGGTAGTTGAGGAAGCCCTGGCCGCCGTTGAGGAAGCCCGTCAGGCCCGGCTCCAGATCCGCCGGAAGGGTCACCGGGCGGCCGGCCCAGGACAGCACCTCGTCGAGGATCTGCCGCTTCTTGGCCGGCCCGATCTGCTCGGGCACCAGCGGGGCCATGTTCACGAACAGCAACTCGGCGGCGAGCACGACGGTCGCGTCCGGGGCGCCGTCGAGCTGCCGGCGCAGTTTGACCAGGAAGGTGTCCGAGGACTCGTCCGGCCGGTCCACGAACCGTCTGCGCAGATCCGAGGCCGTCGCCCCGGTCCAGGCCGGGATCTCCTCGGCGAAGGCGGACTTCCCGCTGATCAGCCCGTCGCGGAAGACCCGCCGCACCGCCGCCACGACATCGGTACTCTCCGGCCGCCTCGCCACTGTGCCCCACCCCCAGGTGCTCGACGGGCCCAGCTTAGGGGGCACCGTGCGGGTGCGGGTCGGCATGTCCGGTCCGGCCCGTGGTTGTTCAGCAACGGGCCCCTCATCTTCACGGGCGACTTTCGGCCGACCTGCATCACGCAGTTCACAGGAATCACACAGGTGGGGCGTCGGAATGTGCGCTTTCTTGTGCAACTGCTTCACGCCAGCCGGGGCGGGAGCCCGGACCAAACCCTTGTTACCCGCTGTAGGCCTGTGGCTATGGTGACTGCTGTGCTCGGCGGGACATGACCACCCGCTACGGCACGACTTCAGTGCGCGCCCGGGGGAACCGGCGCCGCTACGGGGGAGGGGAGTTCGTCATGCCACGATTCCGGCAGTCGCCTTCGGTGCCGACCCGTGTCCAGGTGAGGACGCCGTCCGGAAGCGGATGGGTCAGGGAGAAGATCTCTCACAGCGGCAGCATCGCCCACGCCGGCCGCCGCTGACGGCGGCTCATCGGCCGGCGGCATGCCGGCACCAGAGGATCGAGAACAACGCCGCTTCCGCGAGGAACCACCACTCTCAGTACATCGGCGTACAGCGGCCCCGTCTCCACCGCAGCGGCTACAAGGGCGCGCAGGACGAGCCGAGCCCGAACGAGACCATCGGCACGTTCTCGAGGTCCACGGCGAGAACGCCTCCTTCACGTGGACCGGCTCCTGACCGGCGTTCCCGTGCCGTTCGTCGACCGCCACGGCCTCCCGTCTCCCGGAAGGCCGCGCCGGTCCCTCATCCCTGCCCGAAGAATCTCAATTGGAGGACGGCAGTTGAAAGTTCGCAGACCGGGCCGTGCCGGGATCGCGGGCCTCGCGGCCACCGCGGTCCTGACCGGGCTCATACAAGCCGCCCCGGCGTTCGCCGAGACCAGTCCCCCCGACCCGAAGCCGTCCGGGAACCCGGCGTCCGATCCGCCGGCCCGGGTGCCGGATCCCGGCGAGAAGCTGGGAAAGGGCTGGAAGACCTCGGCGGACCGGGCCGTGACCACCGCGGCGGACAGCGACGGCTTCAAGATCCTTGTGGCCGACAGCGAGGACGCCTACCGGTGGCGGACCGTCGCCTCGCTGGCGGAGCCCGGCATGCCGGCGGACACCTGGATCGGCAACTCCTGCGTCATGGACCGTGATCACGCCGCGGTCGTGTACGCCCCGCGTACGTTCACGAACAAGCCGGACCTGATGCAGGGCGGGGCGTTCACCGCGGTCGTCGACCTGAAGTCCGGCCGGGTCACGAAGCTGCCGTTCACCGCTTCGCTGGCCTACTTCGACCCCTCGTGCAACCCAGAGACGCGCACGGCGGCCTTCACCGCGTCCCGCGACAGCAGGACCCGGCTCGTCACCGTCGACACCGGCGGCAGGACGACCAGCGATACCACCGTCACCGGACAGGTGACCTCGGCCGTGCCGGTGAAGGACGGCCTGGTCGCCGCCCACGGCCGTCACCTGGTCCACGTCGACCCCGTCGACGGGAAACTCCGCAAGCTGGCCGCCGCGGACAGCGTGCCGTTCGACATCCGCCCCACCGGCAAGGGGATCGCCTTCCTCGACCACAGGGGCGGCACGGCTCGCGCCAAGCTGTCGAAGGGCCGGGGCGCACCGTCGACGCTCGGTTCGGGCAAGCTCGGCGATCTGGCCCTCGAACAGGGGACCGGGGGCCGGGCCTTCCTCACCGGCGAGGCCACGGACACGAAGCTCACGGGCACCGCGGTGGCGCGCCTGGACGTCCCGGCGGACACCGACGTGTCCAGCCACGGCCGCCTGGCCGTCGACCCCGTGCTCATGCCCGGCGTGCGTGCGGGCCTGGAGAGGATCGGGAACGCGGGCAAGGGCTTCACCAGGGCCGAACCCCCGTCGCGGGCGCGCACGTCCCAGGACCCCACCGACGGGGATCCCGCGCCGCCGGTCGTGACCGGTGTCGCGACCACGACCGGCGAGAAGATCAAGCAGACGCTCGCCGACACCACCGGCGGCACCGGCAACGAGTCCTTCTCACCCGCCCTGGGTGCGGCCGGCAAGAGCGGGCGAGCGACCGGGAGGAGCGGGCGGGCGGCACAGGCGGCCGACCCGCACAATCCGGTCGACACCGACCGCTGGTGCTCCATCCCCCGCAACGACGTCAAGCAGCTCGCGCTGCAACCCACTCCGAACCAGGTCGAGTGGGCCGTCAACATGGCGATCCGCGGCGAGCTGCGCTCCAAGTGGATCAAGCAGGGCGGCTGGCGCTCGGGCCTGGGCACCGTCGACCCGCAGGGACTGTTCCCGGCCCCGACGCTGAAGGGGAAGGCCGGCGCGCGTATCCCCGCGCAGGTGCTGCTCGGTGTGCTCGCCCAGGAGTCGAACCTGTGGCAGGCCGAAGGCGGCGCCATCCCCGGCCAGATGGGCAACCCGCAGGCCGCGATCGCGGGCTTCTACGGGCACAAGGGGGAGACGTCCGAGGCGTACTGGAGGATCAACTGGAACCAGTCGGACTGCGGCTACGGCGTCGGCCAGGTCACCGACGGCATGCGCCTCGCCGGCCTGGAGAAGCCCGGCGAGACCTCCCTGCCTCCGGCGAAGCAGAAAGCCGTGGCCCTGGACTACGCGGTCAACATCGCCGCGTCGATGTACATCCTCGCGGACAAGTGGAACCAGGTGCACACCGCCGGGCAGACCATCACCGTCAACAACGACGACCCGTCGAAGCCGGAGAACTGGTTCGCCGCGCTGTGGAACTACAACCTCGGCTTCAACGAGAACAAGGGCGACGGCAAACCATGGGGCCTGGGGTGGTACAACAACCCCGCGAACCCGTCCTACCCGGCCTCGCGGCACCCCTTCATGTCCGACCCGCGTGACGCCGCCAAGCCCCAGAACTGGCCGTACCAGGAGAAGGTCATGGGCTGGGCCGCCTGGTCCATGGACACCGGGTACTCCTATGCCACCGACGGGCGCCAGGACTGGCCCGGCGAGTCCGGGTTCTCCAGCGCCGGCTTCCGGCCCGCCTGGTGGATCAACCCGGGCCAGCGCGACCGGGTCAAGCCGCCACTGGACGCGTTCTGCAACACCACCAACAACTGCAACTCCGCCAGCCCGCCGGACTGCCCCGACGCCAAGTGCTACGAGAAGTACTGGTGGCGAGGCTCGAACGTGACGTGGAAAGCGAACTGCGACGCCGACTGCGGCAACGAGAGCATCAAGTACGTCACGCTGCGCGAGGAGCCGGGCCGCGGCACTCGGCTGAAGCACGGCACGCCGGAGTGCGGCGCCGCCCCGGGCGGGGCGCTGATCGTGGAGTCCGTCCCGGACAACCTCGACACCTACAGCTCCTGCGGACCGTCGGGCACCGACACCGGGACCTTCCAGTTCACGTTCCACCCCAACCCGGCGGCCACCGGGCCGGGACTGGGCCCCTACGAGGCCAAGGGCGACCTGCACCAGATCGGCGGCGGGCACGGCGGCCACTTCTGGTACACGCACACCCGTGACGCCGCACATCTCGGCGGCCCCGGCGGCCGGATGACCATCGACGGCACCTGGACCCTCGGCCGCAGTGTCGAATGGGCCCGCGTCTACGCGCACATGCCGGACACCGGGGCGCACACCCAGCAGGCCCGCTACGTGATCAAGGGAGTCGCGGGCGGTGACCGCCACCGCTACGTCAACACCCACTTCAGCAAGAACACCTGGGTCGAACTCGGCGTCTACCGCTTCACCGGCACCCCGCGGGTGGAGCTGACGAACACCACCGCCGACGGCACCGCGGACGAGGACGTCGCCTGGGACGCCGTCGCCTTCCAGCCGCTGTCCGGCAAGCCGAAGCACATGGTCGTCGCCATGGGGGACTCCTACACCTCCGGTGAAGGTGCCGGATCCTATTCACCCGAGTCCGACAGGGGCCACGGCAAGAGCAGCTGGAACGCCTGCCGGCGCAGCCCCAACGCGTGGCCCCGCAAGGTGACTCTCCCGGGCCAGACGAAGAGCATCGGTGCACTCGCGGACAGCTTCGATCCGGCTCTGGGCTTCCAGTTCACCGCCTGCTCCGGAGCCAAGACCGCCCAGATGACCGAGGGAGACCCCCCCAACGGCTGGGGGCTCGACGGGAACTTCCACGAGAAGACCCAGATCGACTCAGGGGCGCTCAGCGCCGACACCACTCTGGTCATGCTGACCATCGGTGGAAACGACGCGCGATTCGACAACAAGATCCAGACATGTGTCATGGAAGGGTGCCCGTCGGAGGCATCGATGAAGGCAGACATCGACAATGCCGTGGCCGAGACTCGCACGGTGCTGGAACAGATCCACGCCCATGCGCCGAACGCGACGATCTCGCTGATGGGTTACCCCTTGCTCTTCAGCCGCACTCAGGCCTGCTCAACCTTGGTCAGTGCCTCACAACGTGTCATCCTGAACGGTATGGCCGAGTACTTCGAGAGCAAGCAGCGCGAGCTCGCGCTCTCGATGAGTGCATCCAATGTCCGGTACAAGTCGCCGCAGCCGGCGTTCGAGGGCAAGCGGATCTGTGATTCACCGGAAGGCATCAACGGGGTCGTGGCAGGGCCGAACGGTGACGGCGACTTCCACCACGGTGACAAGAACACGCAGCTCTGCTGGTGGTTCACCGGGGACACCTGCCTCAGCCGTGAGAGCTACCACCCGAACCAGACCGGAACGAGCGCCTACGCACAGGCGTTCATGGCAGCCGGCCCCCTGTCAGCGGCCACTCGACAGGGCCGGTGAACAGGGACATGTCCCATCACGGCACCGTGGCGCGGCAGAGCCGTGTCACGGTGCCGTCCCCAGGGTGTCTCGCCGCCATCATGGTGCCCATCCTCACGGTCCTGATTGCGGCTGCGGTTCTCATGGTCATGCACTACCGCCAGGAACGCGCGAACGAGCGAAACAAGGAAGAAGCCCTGGGCCGGACAGCAACGCTGGCCCGCTCGTACGCGCAAGACGTGGCGGCAGCCCCGAACGGCTTCCCCGGTCAAGAAGCCGTTCGGGGCATCGCCGAGCGGCACGACGGCAGGCTGCTCTCCTACGCGCGCTCGGAGGACTCGCTGACCACCACCGTCCGCTTCTTCGGGGAGTACGAGGACACGAGCATGTTCGGTGTCTCGTACTCCCGGGCCTACCGCTGCTACTCCGTCGTGCTCCGGAAGGGCGCCGAGGGCTTACCGCAGACGAGGACGACTCCGCTGGAAAAGTGCGACGTCATCTGATCCAAGTGCTGCGAAGCAGACCGGACTGCCCACTGGCTGAGTCCGCTCCACGACGTCCCTCAGGCTGGAACCGGCACACCAGGTGTGGTCAGCTACACACTCCCGCCTGGCCGGTATCGGATACAAAGGCAGCCAGTGGGGTCTGAGACAACCGGCGGTGCGGTGGTCACGGGGCGGGCGAACCGCCTCGTGACCACCGGCTGCCTGACCCTCCTGATCGTGCTGATCACCGTTCTCGGCATACCCGTCTCCTGGTTGTGGTACCGGCACTGGCATGACGGGAACGTCAACAGCGAGCGCAGGGAACGGGCACGCGCAGCGATCGAGAAGCAGGCCCGTGCCCGGGCGGGCGCCACGGACCGAGCGCTCGACGCGAGCGGTACCACCGACGTCGACGCCCTGACCGGCGTCGTCTGGCAGCACTCCAAAGCTCCGGTCATCACCTACGATGCGTCCCGCCGCGAGTTCACCGCCACGGCCGCATCAGCTGCTCACTACGATGCAAAGGCCATCCTTCCCGGTGGCGGATCCGGCCGGGTGACCGGCTGCTTCGTGTTCACGTTCACCCGGCACCCCGGCCAGGGGTGGACGTCGCAGGTGTCCGAGCGCGACGATGCCACGTGCCGTCCGAGCACCCAGATCGGTCACAGGGTCCGCCTGGCCCTGACGCGTATCTCCGGCATGGACGCCGACGACCTGACGCCCGACGGCATCCAGAACGCCCTCGACCCCACGCAACGGCGTTCCTTCGACGTCAACAAGGTGGTGCCGGAAGGGGACACGACGACAGTCTTCGTCCTCGTCTCCAGCTCACACGCAGGGACCTGCCAGTGCTACCGCTTCACCCGGCCCGTCCCCGACGGCGCCGGCCGGGGTCCCGCCACCGCGGTTCCCGCGTCCTCGTGCTGACCCGGAGGTGACCCACGGCGAGCGCCGGACAGTGCCCTCATCGTGTTGACCGCCGCCGCCAGGCAGTGCTGGAGTCGGCACGTGGACAGCATCCCCGCCAACCGGCGGCTCTGGAACCGGATCAGCAGTGCCCACCAGCACGAGCACGACCCGCAGATCGGCGCCGAACCCCGGCTGTGGGGCATGTACTCCGTCCCCGACGCGCATCTGCACGCCCTGGGCGACGTCACCGGCAAGCGCGTCCTCGAACTCGGCTGCGGCGCCGGCCAGTGGTCCAGGGCGCTCGCCTCCGAGGGCGCCACCGTGGTCGGGCTCGACCTGTCCGAAGCCCAACTCGCCGCCGCGTCCCGCGCGACGGGAGCGGCCCGCTACCCGCTGGTGCAAGGCGCCGCCGAACAACTCCCCTTCGCCGCCGACAGCTTCGACCTGGAACACGCAACGGCCACAACGAGACCGACCCACCCGACTGGGCACACCGCTGGCCGGCGGAACTGCTCCGGGTGACCCACAAACCGTGAGTTCCGCCGCGCCGGGACGTGAAGGCCCCCTGTCGCCGGACAGGCCGGGCCCTAGCACTCGATGATGTTCACCGCCAGCCCGCCCCGGGCCGTCTCCTTGTACTTCACCGACATGTCCGCGCCGGTGTCCTTCATCGTCTTGATGACCTTGTCCAGGGACACCTTGTGGGAGCCGTCGCCGCGCATCGCCATGCGGGCGGCCGTGACGGCCTTGACCGCGGCCATGCCGTTGCGTTCGATGCAGGGGATCTGGACCAGGCCGCCGACCGGGTCGCAGGTGAGCCCGAGGTTGTGCTCCATGCCGATCTCGGCGGCGTTCTCGACCTGCTCGGGCGAGCCGCCGAGGACCTCGGCCAGGGCGCCCGCGGCCATGGAGCAGGCGGAGCCGACCTCGCCCTGGCAGCCGACCTCGGCGCCGGAGATGGAGGCGTTCTCCTTGAAGAGCATGCCGATCGCGCCCGCGGCGAGCAGGAAGCGGACCACGCCCTCCTCGTCGGCGCCCGGCACGAAGTTCATGTAGTAGTGCAGGACCGCCGGGATGATCCCGGCGGCGCCGTTGGTGGGGGCGGTGACGACCCGGCCGCCGGCGGCGTTCTCCTCGTTGACCGCCATGGCGTAGAGGGTGATCCACTCCATGGAGAGGGCCAGCGGGTCGCCCTCGGAGCGCAGCTTGCGCGCGGTGTTCGCGGCCCGGCGGCGCACCTTGAGACCGCCGGGCAGGATGCCCTCCTGGGACAGTCCGCGCGCCACGCAGTCCCGCATGACCTGCCAGATCTCCAGCAGTCCCGCGCGGATCTCCTCCTCGGTGCGCCAGGCCCGCTCGTTCTCCAGCATCAGCGCGGAGATGGACAGGCCCGTCTCCTCGGTCAGGCGCAGCAGCTCGTCACCCGTGCGGAAGGGGTACTTCAGCACGGTGTCGTCGAGCTTGATGCGGTCCGCCCCGACCGCGTCCTCGTCGACGACGAAACCGCCGCCGACCGAGTAGTACGTCTTCGTCAGCAGCTCCGCGCCCGAGGCGTCGTACGCCCACAGCGTCATGCCGTTCGCGTGGTACGGCAGGGCCTTGCGGCGGTGCAGGACCATGTCGTCGTCGAAGGAGAACGCGATCTCGTGCTCGCCGAGCAGGTTCAGCCGCCCGCCGGTCCTGATCGCCTCCACCCGCTCGTCCGCGCTCGCCACGTCGACCGTGCGGGGCGAGTCGCCCTCCAGGCCGAGCAGCACCGCCTTGGGCGTGCCGTGGCCGTGTCCGGTCGCGCCGAGCGAGCCGTACAGCTCCGAGCGGACCGAGGCGACGGACCCCAGAAGCCCCTCGTTGCGCAGCCGCCGGACGAACAGGCCGGCCGCCCGCATGGGGCCGACGGTGTGGGAGCTGGACGGGCCGATGCCGATCGAGAACAGGTCGAAGACCGAGATGGCCACGGGGAACTCCTGACTACGGGGTGGTGCAGAGGGGGTGGGTGCCGCGACCGCTTGTGGCGGGCGCGGCACCCGAAAGGTTTCTTCGTTACTTGTTCAGACCCGGGTACAGCGGGTGCTTGTCGGCCAGGGCCTTCACCCGGGCCTTGAGGGCCTGCGCGTCGTAGGCGGGCTTCAGCGCTTCGGCGATGACGTCCGCGACCTCCGCGAAGTCCTCGGTGCCGAAGCCCCGGGTCGCCAGGGCCGGTGTGCCGATCCGCAGACCGGACGTCACCATCGGCGGACGCGGGTCGTTCGGGATCGCGTTCCGGTTGACGGTGATGCCCACCTCGTGGAGGCGGTCCTCGGCCTGCTGGCCGTCCAGTTCCGAATGGCGCAGGTCGACCAGGACCAGGTGCACGTCCGTGCCGCCGGACAGGACGTCCACGCCCACCGCCCGGACGTCGTCCTTCACCAGGCGCTCGGCCAGGATGCGGGCACCGTCCAGCGTACGGCGCTGGCGCTCCTTGAAGTCCTCCGAGGCGGCGACCTTGAAGGCGACGGCCTTGGCGGCGATCACGTGCTCCAGCGGGCCGCCCTGCTGACCGGGGAAGACGGCGGAGTTGATCTTCTTGGCCAGTTCGGCCGTGGAGAGGATCACACCGCCGCGGGGGCCGCCCAGGGTCTTGTGGGTGGTGGTGGTGACCACGTGGGCGTGCGGCACCGGGTTGGGGTGCAGCCCGGCCGCGACAAGACCGGCGAAGTGGGCCATGTCCACCATGAGGTACGCGCCGACCTCGTCGGCGATCCGGCGGAACTCCGCGAAGTCCAGCTGCCGCGGGTACGCCGACCAGCCGGCGACGATCAGCTTCGGCCGGGACTCCTTCGCCAGCCGCTCCACCTCGGCCATGTCGACCCGGCCGTCGTCGCCCACGTGGTAGGCGACGACGTCGTAGAGCTTGCCGGAGAAGTTGATCTTCATGCCGTGGGTCAGGTGCCCGCCGTGCGCGAGGTTCAGACCCATGATGGTGTCGCCCGGCTTGAGCAGCGCGAACATCGCGGCCGCGTTGGCCTGGGCGCCCGAGTGCGGCTGGACGTTGGCGTGCTCGGCGCCGAACAGCTCCTTGATGCGGTCGATCGCGATCTGCTCGACCACGTCGACGTGCTCGCAGCCGCCGTAGTAGCGGCGGCCCGGGTAGCCCTCGGCGTACTTGTTGGTGAGGACCGAGCCCTGCGCCTCCATGACCGCGACCGGAGCGAAGTTCTCCGAGGCGATCATCTCCAGCGTGGACTGCTGGCGGTGCAGCTCGGCGTCGACCGCCGCGGCGACCGCCGGGTCGAGCTCGTGCAGGGGTGTGTTCAGGACGGACATACGACTCCCTCAGCCCGCGGAGAACGCGGTGTACTCGTCGGCGGAGAGCAGGTCGGCCGGCTCGTCCGTGATCCGCACCTTGAACAGCCAGCCGCCCTCGAAGGGGGCCGAGTTCACCAGGGACGGGTCGTTCACGACGTCCTCGTTGACCTCGATGACCTCACCGGAGACCGGGGAGTACAGGTCGGACACCGACTTGGTCGACTCCAGCTCGCCGCAGGTCTCACCGGCGGACACCGCGTCACCGACCTCGGGAAGCTGGACGAACACCACATCGCCGAGCGCGTTGGCCGCGTGCTCCGTGATGCCGACCGTCGACACGCCGCCCTCGGCGGCCGACAGCCACTCGTGCTCCTTGCTGTAGCGCAGCTCTTTGGGGTTGCTCATGGCCTGGATTCTCCTGTACGCGCGGGAGTGCTGTGGAAGGGGGGACTGCTGGTGAGCTGGGACGACGGGCTCGGGGGCGCTGTCGCGGCCCTTCGGCCAGTGTCTACTTCTGACGCTGGTAGAACGGCAGCGCCACGACCTCGTACGGCTCGTGACTGCCCCGGATGTCCACACCGACACCGGCCGTGCCCGGCGTGGAGTACACGGCGTCGACGTAGGCCATCGCGATCGGCTTGCCCAGTGTGGGGGAGGGGGCCCCGGAGGTGACCTCGCCGATCACCTTGCCCTCGGCGACGACGGCGTACCCGGCGCGGGGGACCCGGCGGCCCTCGGCGATCAGGCCGACCAGGACGCGCGGCGGCTCGTGGTTCGCGTTCTCCGCGGCCTCACGCAGGGCCGCGCGGCCCACGAAGTCGCCCTCCTTCTCAAACTTCACCACCCGTCCGAGGCCGGCGTCGAAGGGCGTGAGGGAGGTCGACAGCTCGTGCCCGTACAGCGGCATGCCCGCCTCCAGGCGCAGCGTGTCGCGGCAGGAGAGACCGCAGGGCACGAGGCCGACGCCCTCGCCGGCCTTGGTCAGGGCTTGCCACAGCTCGACCGCGTGCTCGGGCTTCACGAACAGCTCGAAGCCGTCCTCGCCGGTGTAACCGGTCCGGGCGATCAGGGCCGGCACGCCCGCGACCGTGCCGGGCAGCCCGGCGTAGTACTTCAGGCCGTCGAGGTCGGCGTCGGTCAGGGACGCCAGGATCCCGGACGACTCCGGACCCTGGACGGCGATCAGCGCGTAGGCGTCCCGGTCGTCACGCACCTCGGCGTCGAAGCCGGCGGCGCGCTCGGTCAGCGCGTCCAGGACGACCTGGGCGTTGGAGGCGTTGGCGACCACCATGTACTCGGTCTCGCCCAGGCGGTAGACGATCAGGTCGTCCAGGATGCCGCCGTCGGCCCGGCAGATCATGGTGTAGCGGGCGCGGCCCGGCTTCACGCCGCCGATGTTGCCCACCAGGGCGAAGTCCAGCAGGGCGGAGGCCTGCGGGCCGGTGACGGTGATCTCACCCATGTGGGAGAGGTCGAAGAGGCCGGCCTTTGTGCGTACGGCGATGTGCTCGTCGCGCTCGGAGCCGTAGCGCAGGGGCATGTCCCAGCCGGCGAAGTCGGTCATCGTCGCGCCGAGCGAACGATGCAGGGCATCGAGCGCGGTGTGACGGAGTTCTCCTGTACTGCTCACGGTCGGTCGTCTCCCAGATGCATGACACGGGCGAGGTCGGTCCTCCCCATCTGTCATCGGAACCTGAGAGGTTCGCCATGACCACACGGGACACGGCTTGCACCTTGGGTGGAGCCACCGGTGGCCGGTGACTCGCTTTTCAGATGTGCCTCGCCCGCGCGGTAACGGGGCCTGAGAGATTCAAGGGAGGGACTTGCTCCTTCGGCGCCCCAGCTCTTGCGGCTGCTGGGGACTCTCCCGCGCGGATTCAAACGGCCGGTATGCAGTTGGCGCGCACATCATTGCACGCATCCTTCCGGCGCGGCAGGGGGACCTTTCCCAGGGAGTGCACGAGTCCCGCCCGCCGGACACCGCGACCTGTAGCAGCCCTGTTGCAGGACGAGAACGTAAATGAGAGGCCTGCGGCATTACCTTCTCTTTACACTCGGCGGGGATGGGACTCCGTACCTGGCCCCAGGGGAGGACGATCACGGTGAACAGGACCACCGCGTACGCGACGACGGGCATCGCGCTGCCCGAGCAGCCGGCCGTTCCGGCCCGGGCGGTCCGCGCCCCGGCGCCGGCACCGGTCGTCCGTGATCTGCGCGACCGCGCCGGCCGCGGCCCGCACGCGCTGCTGTTCGGCCCCCGCGACCTGGTCGTGGTCACGGGCCTGCCCGGCAGCGGCAAGTCCACGCTGATGCGGCGCACCGTGCCGGGCCGGCGCGTCGACTCCCAGGACACCCGTGACCGCTGGGCCCGCCGCATGCCGCGGGCCCTGCCGTACGCGCTCTACCGCCCGTTCGTCCGCCTCTCCCACTACGCCGGGCTGCGCCGCGCCCTGCGCACCGGCGAGGGCGTCGTCGTGCACGACTGCGGCACCCAGGCCTGGGTCCGCCGCTGGCTCGCCCGTGAGGCCCGCCGCCGGGGCGGCACGCTCCACCTGCTCCTCCTCGACGTCACCCCCGAGCAGGCCTTGGCCGGCCAGCGCGACCGGGGCCGCGGCGTCTCGCGCTACGCGTTCCTGCGCCACCGCGCCGCCAGCACCCGCCTCCTGCGCGCGGTGGAACGCGGCGACCTCCCCTCCGGCTGCGGTTCGGCCGTCCTCGCCGACCGCGACGCGGCGAACGCGCTCCGGAGAATCGGCTTCACGGGCTGAGGGACGGCGCGGGGGCACGGAGGTGACGGTGCGACAGGCCACGGCTGTCCACCGCGGGGCTGCGACTTGCCCGGCTGCGGGGGCCGCCGGTTGCGAGACCCCGGTACGCCGGCCACGTGACGCCTGCCGCTGGACCGGGCCTCGGCCGATGGACGCCGGAGAGCGGCACGTGCCAGCGGCTGTCGGTGACCTGGCGTCTGCCGCTGGACCGGGACGTCAGCCCCCAGTTGCCGGGGCGTTGGCCACCGACCGTCGAACGCCTGACGCCTGACGTCGGCCCGGGGTGCCGGACGCCGGCCCGGGGTGCCGGACGCCGGCCCGGGGCGCCTGACGCCGGCCCGGAGCGCCGGACGCCGGAGAGCGGCACGTGCCAGCGGCTGTCGGTGACCTGGCGTCTGCCGCTGGACCGGGACGTCAGCCCCCAGTTGCCGGGGCGTTGGCCACCGACCATCGAACGCCTGACGCCTGACGCCTGACGTCGGCCCGGGGCGCCTGACGCCGGCCCGGGGTGCCGGACGCCGGCCCGGAGCGCCGGACGACGGAGCGCGGCGCCTGCCATCGGCTGTCGCTGAACCGGGGCCTGCTGGTGGAGCGGGGCGCCGGGTTGCCGGGCACCGTGGTGTCGGCCACCCGCGCCGGCCGTCGGCCCGGCGCACCGCCACCGGTCACCGAACCGCGGGCGGGGTTTCCGGACTCAGAGCTTCCCCCTACGGTCGTGCACTCCGTCGCGGCGCTGTCCCGGTCCGGACCCGGACAGGAGCGCGCGGCCGGGGTGACGGCCCGGCTCCGCATCCGCCCGCACTCCCCACCCCCTCATCCCGTCCCGTCCCATCTCATCCCGTCCCCTCCTCCACAGCCCTGCCTCCCCGCCTCCCGCAGCCGTTAGCCTTTGAGCCACAGCAGTGGTTCCAGGCAGGCGGTAGGCAGATGGACATCCCGGCGGGCTTCTCCGCGGACTTCCCGGCGCAGACGCAGACCCACCCGCACGGCGGTTGGCCCGGCAACGAGCTGGAGGAGGTGCTCTCGGCCTCCCTCGGCGCCGGCCCGGCGGCCGGCGGGCGGATCGTCGAGGTGCTCGGCCGGAGCTTCGTGTGGATTCCGCTGCCCAGCGGCGGCGGCCCGCACAGCGGCCCCCTCGACCTGCCCGGCATCGAGATCGACGGCCAGGCCTTCGTGCCGGTGTTCAGCTCCGAGGAGCAGTTCCGCCAGGTCGTCGGCTCCCACATGTCGTACACCATCGCGCCCGCCGTGGAGTTCGCCCGCGGCCTGCCCCCGCACGCGGGCATCGCCGTCAACCCGGGCGGCGTGGTCGGCATCCCGCTCCCGCCGCCCGCGGTGGCCGAGCTGTGCCGGGCGGGCCGGACCCCGCTGGACGGCCCGGCGAGCGGCGGCCGGGTCCGCCTCTTCGAGCCGGACTGGCAGGAGGATCCGGTGGACTTCCTCGCCGCCGCCTCCGCGGAGTTCGAGGCGACCGGTGTCGTCGTCACGGCCCGCCGCTGCCTCGCGGCCATCGAGACCGCAGACCCCGTGATGTTCGTCGGCGTCGAACTCTCCCAGTGGGAAGGCGACCTGCGCGCCCTCCCCCTGGATGCCCTCACCCGCGCCGTCAGCGCCGTCCCGGCCCCCTGGCCGGTCAACCTCGTCCTCCTGGACGTGGCGGAGGACCCGGTGGGCGCGTGGATGCGGGACCGGGTCCGGCCCTTCTACCAGCGGTAGGGCAGCCCACTCAGCGGCGCGAGACTGTATCGTCATGCGGCTCCGCCGCGTGAACGCGATCAACCACACACGACCCGCACCCGCCCGACGGCATAACCCCCGGGGCACCCCTGCGGGCTTAAGCTAGGGCACCGTCGAGGCGTTGTACGAAGGGGCGGTAAAGGTGAGCGCGAGCGGCACGGCCGCGGCCGGACAGGTCGAGCACATGCTGCGCCAGGTCACGCCCGGGCGTTACGACGCCTACGAGGCTCTCCTGCGCGCGCTCGCGACCCCGCACACCGGCCAGATCTGGATGCTGCTGTGGCAGGGCCAGGCCGGCTCCCCGGACGCCCAGTACGGAAACATGGACGTCGACGGCTTCGGCTACGCCCCCTGCGTGACCTCCGCCCAGGAGCTCTCCGCCAGCGGCTGGAACCGCTCCTACGAGGTGATCGACGGCGTCGACGTCGCCCGTGCGCTCTACCCCGACCACTACGGCCTCTGGCTCAACCCGCACGCCCCCGGTGGCGGCGTCGGCATCCCCTGGCTGGACCTGCGCCGGATCGCCACCGGCCTGGACCGCCAGCCCGCCGGCCCCCTGCGGCTGTCCGAACCCGCCATCGAGATCCCGCAGTTCTACGCCCTGCTCGCGCAGAACGCCCACCGCACCCCGGCCGTCCGCTCGCTGCGCCGCGCCTGGGTGCAGCCCGCCCTCGGGGCGCCGTACCTCGCCATCGGACTGGACGTGTACGACACCTCGCCGCCGGCCGTGGACTCCGTGCGCGCGATGATGCAGCAGTCCCTCGGCGCCGTGCCGGACGGGCTCCCCGTGTCGACGGTCGCCATGTCCGACGAACACGACCCGGTCGCCATGTGGTTGCGCGCCACCGCTCGACCCTTCTACGACCGCGAGGCCCACGCCACCGCACCCGTCCAGGCACCTGCCTCCGGGTACGGCTACCCACCGGCCCAAGGCAGGTACTGACCGTCCGGAAGCAGCCCTCCGCGGCCCCTCCCGCACCCCTCCCCGAACGCGACGACCACTCAGCTCTCCGCGCGTAGATCAGGGCAGCTTGATTGCTTATGTCCTAAAATGCCCTTGTCCTCGCGCGTCCGACCCGTGTTACCCGCTGTCCGGATAACGGAACCCCCCAGACAGCATCACGTTTACGCATCCTTTCACCGCCAAGTCTGGCAACTGATCGCCAAAGCGTTGAAGACTCCCGGCAAGACACAGGCCGGGTCGGTCTCGTGTACGAGACAAACAAACCGCTACAGCGGCAGCCAGGGGCTCGGCGATCGCCGGCCCGAGAGGGGTCAATCGCACCGTGACCGCACCGATCGAGACCACCGGGGCGGAAGCCGGAGCACAGCCCGAGGCCGTGCTCTCCGGGGTCAAGAAGAGCCAGATCGAAGGGCGCTCGCTCACCCAGATCGCCTGGATGCGCTTCAAGCGGGACAAGGTGGCGATGGCGGGAGGCGTCGTCGTCATCCTGCTCACGCTGATGGCGGTGTTCTCCAAGCCGATCCAGTGGATCTTCAACCTCGATCCCAACAAGTTCAACCAGGACCTCATCGACCCCGCGCTGCTCGCCCCCAAGGGCGGCTGGGGCGGGATGAGTTGGGACCACCCGCTCGGCGTGGACCCTCAGTACGGCCGGGACATGCTCGCCCGCATCATCGACGGCTCCTGGGTCTCCCTGCTGGTCGCGGGCGGCGCCACGCTGCTGTCCGTGTGCATCGGCACCGTGCTCGGTGTCGTCGCCGGTTACTACGGCGGCTGGATCGACAGCGTCATCAGCAGGCTGATGGACACCTTCCTGGCCTTCCCCCTGCTGCTGTTCGCCATCTCGATCTCCGCCGCCGTGCAGGACGGGTTCTTCGGCCTCGAAGGCCTGCCGCTGCGCATCTGCGTGCTGATCTTCGTGATCGGCTTCTTCAGCTGGCCGTACATCGGCCGCATCGTGCGCGCCCAGACGATGACCCTGCGCAAGCGGGAGTTCATCGAGGCCGCCACGAGCCTCGGGGCGCGCGGCCCGTACGTCCTGTTCCGGGAGCTCCTCCCGAACCTCGTCGCACCGATCCTCGTCTACGCGACGCTGATCATCCCGACGAACATCCTGTTCGAGGCCGCGCTGAGCTTCCTCGGCGTCGGTATCGCTCCGCCACAGGCCTCCTGGGGCGGCATGCTCAGCAACGCTGTGGATCTCTACACGGCTGATCCGCAGTACATGTTCGTGCCCGGACTGGCGATCTTCATCACCGTCCTGGCCTTCAACCTGCTGGGTGACGGGCTGCGTGACGCCCTCGACCCTCGCAGCAAGTGATCCATCGAATGAGGGGGCTTCCTCAGGTGAAGACGAGAAGGGTGACCGCCGGCGTTGCGTCGGTCCTGGCACTGTCGCTGGGTGCTGCCGCGTGCGGCGGCGGAGGCGACGACAACGACGGGGGAGGCAACGGCAAGAAGGACGCCGCGCTGAACTCGATCGTCAACGCGTCGGACAAGAAGGGAGGGACGGTCACGTACGAGCACTCGGACGTGCCGGACTCCCTCGACCCCGGCAACACGTACTACGGCTGGGTCCAGAACTTCTCCCGCCTCTACGGCCGGACGCTCACCACGTTCAAGCCGGCGGCGGGCAAGGAAGGCCTGGAGGTCGTGCCGGACCTCGCCGAGGGGCTCGGCAAGTCCAGCCCGGACGCCAAGACCTGGACGTACAAGCTGCGTGCGGGTGTGAAGTTCCAGGACGGCACCCCGGTGACGTCCAAGGACGTGAAGTACGCCATCGAGCGTTCCAACTTCGCGCCCGAGGCGCTGTCCAACGGCCCGACCTACTTCAAGGCGTACCTTGAGGGCGGCGACAAGTACAAGGGCCCCTACAAGGACAAGTCCGCCGAGGGCATCAAGTCCATCGAGACGCCGGACGACCGGACGATCGTCTTCAAGCTGAAGCAGCCGTTCGCCGACTTCGACTACCTGGCGACGTTCTCGCAGACGGCCCCCGTGCCGAAGGCGAAGGACACCGGTGCGAAGTACGTCCAGGCCATCCAGTCCTCCGGCCCGTACCAGTTCCAGTCCTACGAGGAGGGCCGCGGCGCCACCCTCGTGCGCAACCCGCAGTGGGACGCCAAGACGGACCCGGTCCGCAAGGCCCTGCCGGACAAGATCACGATCAAGTTCAAGGTCAACCCGGTCACGGTCGACAACAACCTGATCTCCGACAAGATCACGGCTGACGCGGCCGGCACGGGTGTGCAGCCGCAGACCCAGCCGAGGGTGCTGCGCGGCAAGCTCGCCGACCAGACCGACAGCTCCTACGCGGGCGCGACGCAGTACATCGCGCTCAACGTGAACGTGAAGCCGTTCGACAACGCCGACTGCCGCAAGGCCGTGCAGTGGGGCCTCGACAAGCAGTCGGTGCTCGACGCCATGGGCGGTTCTCCGAAGGGCGACGTGGCGACCACGCTGCTGCCCCCGTCGGTGAACGGCTACACCAAGTTCGACACCTACGCGACCGAGGGTCACAAGGGTGACGTGGCCAAGGCCAAGGCGGCGCTGAAGGCGTGCGGCAAGCCGAACGGCTTCAACACGATCCTGACCGCCCGCTCCGACCGCCCCGCCGAGATCGCCGCGGCGACCGCCACCCAGGCGTCGCTGAAGAAGATCGGCATCAACGTCGAGATCAAGCAGTTCCCCTCCGGCAAGTACTTCTCCAACTTCGCCGGTGTCCCGAGCTACGTCCACGACAACAAGCTCGGCATGCTCTCGATGGCGTGGGGCGCCGACTGGCCGACCGGCTACGGCTTCCTCGACCAGATCGTCAACGGTGCCGCCATCAAGCCCTCCGGCGGCAACAACCTGATGGAGCTGGACGACCCGAAGATCAACAAGGCCCTGACGGACGCGATCGCCAACACCGACGACGCCGCCCGCACCAAGGCCTGGGGTGAAATCGACAAGATGGTGCTCGACAACGCCTCGGTCGTCCCGCTGATCTACCGCAAGAACCTGCTGCTCCGGCCGACGTCCGCGACGAACGTCACGGTCACGCAGGCCTACCTCGGCATGTACGACTACCTGCTGATGAGCTCCTCGAAGTAATTCAGCAGGCCGGATCCTTTCGAAAGGCAGGTGAAGGCACCGGGTGGCCGCGGCGGACGACCCCGCCGCGGCCACCCGGGGCCGTACAGCTGTGGCTGCGTACATCCTCCGACGCGTCATGGGCGCCGTGCTGTTGCTGCTGGTGGTCAGCGCAGTCACATTCGCCATCTTCTTCCTGGTGCCCCGTCTCGGGGGCCAGACGGCCGACCAGTTGGCCACCCAGTACGTCGGCAAGGACGCGAACCCCGAGTCCGTCGCCGCGATCAAGCAGAACCTGGGGCTGGATCTGCCCGTCTACGAGCAGTACTGGAACTTCATCAAGGGCATCGTGGCGGGCGCGGACTACCGGTTCGGTCCCGACGCGACGCACTGCAGCGCACCCTGCTTCGGGTACTCCTTCAAGAACCACGTCGAGGTGTGGCCCCAGCTGCTGGAGCGGATTCCCGTCTCCTTGTCGCTGGCCGTCGGTGCCGCGGTGATCTGGGTGGTCTTCGGTGTCATGACCGGCGTCGTCTCGGCGCTGCGCAAGGGCAAGCCGATCGACCGCGTCGCCATGTTCATCGCCCTCGCCGGCGTTTCGCTCCCGATCTTCTTCACCGGCCAGATCCTGCTCGCGCTCTTCGTCTACGAGATTCCCATCTGGGACAGCGTCGACTACGTCCCGTTCACCGAGAACCCCGCCGAATGGGCCTGGCACCTGGTGCTGCCCTGGGTCAGCCTCGCCTTCCTCTTCTCCGCGCTCTACGCCCGGCTCACCCGGGCGGGCATGCTGGAGACGATGAGCGAGGACTACATCAGAACGGCCAGGGCCAAGGGCCTGAAGGAGACCACGGTCGTGGCCAAGCACGGCCTGCGCTCCGCGCTCACCCCGATCGTGACGATCTTCGGCATGGACTTCGGCATCCTCATCGGCTCCGCGGTGCTCACGGAGACCGTCTTCTCGCTCCAGGGCATCGGCGCCTACGCCATCCAGTCCATCCAGACGAACGACCTGCCCATCATCATGGGCGTGACCATGGTCGCCGCGTTCTTCATCGTCTTCTGCAATCTGATCGTCGACCTGGTGTACGCCGCCATCGACCCCCGGGTGAGGTACTCGTGAGCAAGCTCGACAAAGCCGCGCTCGGCGAACCGGACTCCACCGCCCCGTCCGTTCCGGACGACGTGTTCCTGTCCGTCCGTGATCTGCGCATCCACTTCGACACCGACGACGGTCTGGTCAAGTCCGTCGACGGCGTCAGCTTCGACGTGCGCAAGGGCAAGACCCTGGGCATCGTGGGCGAGTCCGGCTCCGGCAAGTCGGTGACCTCGCTCGGCGTGATGGGCCTGCACCGCTCGGCCCGGGCCAAGGTCTCCGGCGAGGTCTGGCTGGACGGCCAGGAGCTGATCACGGCCAACCCCGACGACGTACGGCGGCTGCGCGGCCGGAAGATGGCCATGATCTTCCAGGACCCGCTGTCGGCGATGCACCCCTACTACTCGGTGGGGCACCAGATCGTCGAGGCGTACCGCGTCCACCACGACGTCAGCAAGAAGGCGGCCAAGCAGCGGGCGATCGAGATGCTCGACCGCGTCGGCATCCCCGAGCCCGCCAAGCGCGTCGACGGCTACCCGCACGAGTTCTCCGGCGGTATGCGCCAGCGCGCCATGATCGCCATGTCGCTGGTGAACAACCCCGAGCTGCTCATCGCGGACGAGCCGACCACCGCCCTGGACGTCACCGTGCAGGCGCAGATCCTCGACCTGATCCGGGATCTGCAGAAGGAGTTCGGCTCCGCGGTCATCATGATCACCCATGACCTGGGCGTGGTCGCCGAGATGGCCGACGACCTGCTGGTCATGTACGGCGGCCGGTGCGTGGAGCGCGGACCCGCCGAGGACGTGTTCTCCGAGCCCCGCCACCCCTACACCTGGGGCCTGCTCGGCTCGATGCCGCGTCTGGACCGGGAGGAGACCGACCGGCTCATCCCGATCAAGGGTGCGCCGCCCTCCCTCATCAACCTCCCGTCCGGCTGCGCCTTCCACCCGCGCTGCCCGTACGCGGACATCCCGAAGGACAACGTCACCCGCACGGTCCGCCCCGAGCTGACCGAGGTCGGCGGCTCGCACTGGGCCGCCTGCCACATGTCGCAGGAGCAGCGGGAGCGTATCTGGACCGAAGAGATTGCGCCGAAGCTGTGAGCGACGACAAAACGGTGAGCACACCGGACACGAGCGGGAGCACCCTCACCCAGGGCACCACCGCCGACGGCGAGGTGCTGCTGAAGGTGACCGGCCTTCAGAAGCACTTCCCGATCCGCAAGGGCCTGCTCCAGCGGCAGACCGGCGCGGTCCGTGCCGTCGACGGCATCGACTTCGAGGTCCGCAAGGGCGAGACGCTCGGCGTCGTCGGTGAGTCGGGCTGCGGCAAGTCCACCATGGGCCGGCTGATCACCCGCCTGCTCGAACCGACCGGCGGACGGGTCGAGTTCGAGGGCCAGGACATCACGCACCTGAAGACCGGCGAGCTGCGCCCGATGCGCCGCGACGTGCAGATGATCTTCCAGGACCCCTACTCCTCGCTGAACCCCCGCCACACCATCGGCACGATCGTCGGCGCCCCCTTCCGGCTCCAGGGCGTCGACCCCGAGGGCGGCGTGAAGAAGGAGGTCCAGCGGCTGCTGTCGGTGGTCGGTCTCAACCCCGAGCACTACAACCGCTACCCGCACGAGTTCTCCGGCGGCCAGCGCCAGCGCATCGGCATCGCCCGCGCGCTCGCGCTCAACCCGAAGCTGGTCGTGGCGGACGAGCCGGTCTCCGCGCTGGACGTGTCGATCCAGGCGCAGGTGGTGAACCTGCTGGACGACCTCCAGGAGGAACTGGGCCTGACGTACGTCATCATCGCGCACGACCTGTCGGTGGTCCGGCACGTCTCCGACCGGATCGCGGTGATGTACCTCGGGAAGATCGTCGAGCTGGCCGACCGCGACAAGCTGTACAAGTCGCCCATGCACCCGTACTCCAAGGCGCTGCTGTCGGCCGTGCCGATCCCGGACCCCAAGCGCCGGGGCGTCAAGAGCGAGCGCATCCTGCTCAAGGGCGACGTGCCCTCACCGATCGCCCCGCCGAGCGGCTGCCGCTTCCACACCCGGTGCTGGAAGGCGACGGAGATCTGCAAGACGACCGAGCCGCCGCTCAAGGAGCTGCGGGCCGGGCAGCAGGTCGCCTGTCACCACCCGGAGAACTTCGAGGACCAGCAGCCGCAGGACACCAAGCTGCTGTCCTCGGCCAAGGAGGCGGCCGGCAACGGCGCCACCCCCGTGGAGAAGTGACCCACCACGAGCCCCCGCCCTCGCACATCAGGGCGGGGGCTCACTCGTGGGGGAAAATGCCCGTGTGCTCCAGCAACTCTTCAGCCCGTCCGTCCAGCACACGCTCGACCTGATCGGCATCTTCGTCTTCGCGATCTCCGGCGCCCTGCTGGCCGTGCGCAAGAACTTCGACGTGTTCGGCATGGCCGTCCTCGCCGAGGTCACCGCGCTGGGCGGCGGGCTCTTCCGGGACCTGGTCATCGGAGCCGTACCGCCCGCCGCCTTCACGGACCTGGGGTACTTCCTCACCCCGCTGCTCGCCACCCTCCTCGTCTTCTTCCTGCACCCCCAGGTGGAGCGCATCCAGGTCGCCGTGAACGTCTTCGACGCGGCCGGCCTCGGCCTGTTCTGCGTCGCCGGCACGATCAAGGCGTACGAGTACGGGCTCGGCCTGACCGCCTCCGCCGGTCTGGGACTGACCACCGCCGTGGGCGGCGGCGTGCTGCGGGACGTGCTCGCCAACGAGGTCCCCTCGCTGCTGCGCTGGGACCGCGACCTGTACGCCGTCCCGGCCATCGTCGGCTCCGCCCTGGTCGCCCTGTGCATTCAGTACGACGCCCTGAACCCGCTCACCAGCTCTCTCGCGGTGATCACGGCCTTCGTGCTGCGCCTGCTCGCGATGCGGTACCACTGGCGAGCTCCGCGGGCATGGCACCGGCGCTCGACGGTGAGCGAGGAGGAGCAGCCCGTCCTGCCGTGACGGGCCGGGCGGCCATCTGCTGGGTCAGCCAGCGGAACACCGGGACCACCTGCGGCCGCCACAGCGCCATGTTGTGACCGCCCGCGCTCTTCGGGATGTACACCACGTGCACGGTCGTCGGGGCCTTCGCGGCCTGCTCCAGGGCCACGGCGGCCTCGTAGCCGTCGTGCGGCTGGCCGGAGAGGTACAGCGCGACGCGCGGCGGGACGGGCGACCTGCGCAGCATCAGGTACGGGTTGTTCTCCGTGCGCAGGGCGGGGCTCTGCGCGGTGAGCGAGTCACGTTCGCCGATCGGGTCGTCGTAGCCGGACAGGCTCACGGCCGCCCGGTAGCGGTCGGGGTGGGCGATGGCGAGCCGGGCCGCGCAGTGCGCCCCGGCCGAGTAGCCGGCGACGGCCCAGCCCCGCGGGGCGGACTGGGCGCGGAAGTTGTCCATGACCATCTTCGGCACGTCGACGCTGAGCCAGGTGTCGGCGTCCACCGTGCCCGGGATGTCGGCGCAGCCCGTGTCGACCCCGGCCAGCAGGTTGGTGCGGGGCGCGACCAGGATGAACGGGGCCACCCGGCCGTCGCGCATCAGCGGCTCCAGCTGCTCGTGCGCGTGCAGCGAGCCGAACCACGCCTTCGCCGAGCCGGGGTAGCCGGGCAGCAGCTCCACGACCGGGAACCGGTAGTTCCGGTAGGCCGGTTCGCGGTACTGGGGCGGCAGCCAGACGTAGACCTCCGCGTTCACCCCCGACACCCGGCCCCGGAGCTGGGTCACCCGCACCCCGCCGGCCGCGCTCATCCCGGGGCCGGTGGTCGGCCTGAAGCTCTGCCGTACCTTGGGCAGCTTCGTGAGCGCGATGCCGCCGGTGCCATCGGCGCCGAGGTCGGCAGCCTGCTGCACGTGGTCGCCGGTGCCGAGCAGGTCGGCCCAGTTGTCGTACAGGTCGTTGGCGTTGTTGACGAGCGCAAAGACAAGGGCCACGGCCGTCCCCTGTGCGAACAGCAGCATCAGCGCGCGGGCCGCGGTGCGCAGGGCCCTGGGCCCGCGGATGCGCGACCAGAGGATCAGCGGACCGACGAGGGCGACGGCGGACAACACGACCAGCGTGCAGAGAAAGGGTGTCCCGGTGAGGCTCATGTCCCAACAGAGGCCGGGACCGGTCCCGGGGTTTACGGATGTATCGGACACTTACCGAGAAATTGCCCGTGTCTCACCAAGGCGTGACCCGCCCCTGCCCGAAGAGCAAAGCTACCGCTTAGTAGCACCATCTTGTACTGTTCAGCCATGTCAGAAGCAGCCACCGCCCCGGCCGCCCGGGCCATGATCGGCGACAGCGAGTTCGACCGCGACACCGCGCTCACCCGTCGCGCGCCCGGCGTCTACGACATCGACCTCTCCGCCGGCTGGACGATCATCAGCGCCGTCAACGGCGGCTACCTGCTGGCGGTCCTGGGCCGCGCCCTCGCGGACGCCCTGCCGCACGCCGACCCCTTCACGATCTCGGCGCACTACCTGACCGCCTCGCAGCCCGGCCCGGCCGTCGTCCGCACGGACGTCGTCCGCGCCGGCCGCACCCTGTCGACCGGCCAGGCCTCCCTCTTCCAGTACGACGACGAGGGCCGCGAGGTGGAACGCATCCGCGTGCTGGCTTCCTACGGCGACCTGGACACCCTGCCCGACGACGTCCGTACGGCGGCCCGGCCCCCCGCGATCCCGCCGATGGAGCACTGCTTCGGCCCCGAGGACGGACCCGCCCCCGTGGACGGCAGCTCGGCGATCACCGAGCGCCTGATGCTCAAGCTGGACCCCGCCACCCTCGGCTGGGCCCTCGGGCAGCCGTCCGGCAAGGGCGAGATGCGGGCCTGGTTCGGCCTGAAGGACGGGCGCGACTCCGACCCGCTCTCCCTGCTGCTCGCGGTCGACGCCCTGCCCCCGACCGCCTTCGAGCTCGGGCTCAAGGGCTGGGTGCCGACCGTCGAGCTGACCGTGCACGTGCGCTGCCGTCCGGCGCCGGGTCCGCTGCGGGTGGCGATCACCACACGCAACCTGGCCGGCGGCTTCCTGGAGGAGGACGCCGAGGTGTGGGACAGCGCGGACCGGCTGGTCGCCCAGTCCCGGCAGCTGGCGCGGGTCCGGCTGGGCTGAACTGTGCCTCGCTGACAGGTCTTTCCGCGTCGCAGGGGCGGCGCGTCCGGTGAACGGGCGTGCCGTCCCTGTGTGTTGTGCGGGTGCGCGCGTGGGTGTGTCGCGCGCGAGGTCAGTCCAGCCAGTGCAGCCGGCCGAGGCCGATCAGCCGCATCTGGCGGGTCGCCAGCTGTGTGGCGTGCCGGGTCCGGTCCGCGCGCTGCTCCTCCGGTCCCTCCAGGGCCTCCAGGAGCAGTGACGCCGTGCTCAGCATCTGGTCGACGTAGAGGTGCGCGAGCATCAGCAGGTCGTCCTCGCTCCAGCCGCGCGACACCGGGTCCTTCGCCAGTTCGGCCTTGACCTCCCGGGCGAAGCGGGCCAGTTGGTCCCGTATCGCCTCCCGGACCGGCTGGACTCCGCCATGTCGTTCACGGGCGATGAACCGGACATGGGCGGGGTACCCGTCGACATGACGGGCGATCAGGCCGATGGCGCGCGCGACGCGTTCCTCGGGGTCGCCCGTCGTGGACACCGTTGTCCGGATCATCGGGTGCAGGCTGCCCAGCGCCTCCTCGACCAGGGCCACGCCCAGATCCGCCGTGGAACGGAAGTGGCGGTAGAAGGCGGTCGGGGCGACGCCGACGGCGCGGGTGACCTCCCGCAGTCCCAGGCTGCTCAGGCTCTGCTCCTCCAGCAGCGCCAGGGCCGCGTCCAGGAGTGCCTGACGGGTCTTCTGTTTCTGGGCCTGTCGGATGCCGAGGGTGTGACTCATACCATGCAGTTAACAACTGTTCTCTGGAATTGAAAAGTCATGAGAGGCGCTAGACTGGGAAGTCAGTGAACAACTGTAACCACAACCGTTCACCGGAACTCTGGGGGCTGTTTCCCATGCTGTTCATCGTCGCCGCGCTCCTGCTGCTGGGTGTCGTCCTGGGCACCGTGGCTCACGCACCGCTCACCTTCTCCCTGGCAGTGGGCGCCGTCATCGCCGTCTGGCTCGGCGTCTTCGCGGTCCGCGAGCGCGGCCGCCGGCGCCACACGCAGGCCCACTGACCGTCCGCCACCCCTTCGCACCGACTTCGGGAGTCGATCACCATGCAGCTCACCGCTCCGGCCTCGCGTCGCACCGGCATCCGTGACACCGACGGCATGGCCGTCGCGTCCTTCATCCTCGGCCTGCTCGGCCTGCTCGTGTTCAACCTCTTCCTCGGCCCGATCGCCATCGTGCTGGCGAGCGTCGCCCTGTGGCGAGGCACCGAGCGCCGCGGCCGCGCACTGCTGGGCCTGGGCCTGGGCGTCGCCGACCTGCTGGTCCTCGCCGCCTTCATGGAGTTCGACAGCACCATCTCGTGGAGCTTCTGAGCCGCCGTCGGACCACCGTGAGCCGGTACGCCGCGGCCGGGCCCGGGGACGACGGGCCGACGCAGCGCCCCACGGCGGTTCACGTTCGGCCGGCCCAGCCCTGAGGCCGGTCCAAGGGGACGCCGTAGAATCGGGCTCACCATGGCTTACCTCGACCACGCCGCGACCACCCCGATGCTCCCGGAGGCGGCAGAGGCGCTCACCGCGCAGCTGGGTGCCACCGGCAACGCGTCCTCCCTCCACGCGTCCGGCAGGCAGGCCCGCCGCACCGTCGAGGAGGCCCGCGAGACCCTCGCCGAAGCCCTCGGCGCCCGCCCCAGCGAGGTCGTCTTCACCTCGGGCGGCACGGAGGCCGACAACCTCGCCGTCAAGGGCCTCTACTGGTCACGCCGTGACGCCGACCCGGCCCGCACCCGCGTCCTCGCCAGCCCCGTCGAGCACCACGCGGTCCTCGACGCCGTGCACTGGCTCGGCGAACACGAGGGCGCCACCGTCGAGTACCTGCCGGTCGACTCCCACGGCCGGGTCCACCCGGACGCCCTGCGCGAGGCGATCGCCCGCAACCCCGACGACGTGGCCCTCGCCACCGTCATGTGGGCGAACAACGAGATCGGGACCATCCTGCCCGCCCGTGAACTCGCCGGCGTGGCAGCCGAGTTCGGAGTGCCACTGCACTCGGACGCCGTCCAGGCCTTCGGCCAGATCCCCGTCGACTTCGCCGCCTCGGGCCTCGCCGCGATGACGGTCTCGGGCCACAAGATCGGCGGCCCCTACGGCATCGGCGCGCTGATCCTCGGCCGGGAGCACACCCCTGTACCGGTCCTGCACGGCGGCGGTCAGGAACGCCATGTGCGCTCCGGAACCCTGGACGTCCCGGCCATCGCCTCCTTCGCCGTCGCGGCACGGCTGGCCGCCGAGCAGCGCGCGTGGTTCGCCCGCGAGATCGGCGCCCTGCGCGACTCCCTCGTCAGCGCGGTCCGTTCCGCCGTGCCGGACGCGATCCTCGGCGGCGACCCCGACCCGCACGGGCGCCTCCCCGCCAACGCGCACTTCACCTTCCCCGGCTGCGAGGGCGACTCCCTGCTGCTCCTCCTCGACGCCCAGGGCATCGAGTGCTCCACCGGCTCCGCCTGCACCGCCGGCGTCGCCCAGCCCAGCCATGTCCTCCTCGCCACCGGCACCGATCCCGACCTGGCCCGCGGCACCCTGCGCTTCTCCCTCGGCCACATCTCCACCGAGGCCGACGTCGAGGCCCTGGCCAAGGCCATCGGCCCGGCGGTGGAACGGGCCCGGGCGGCGGGGCTGACGTAGGTCCGGGGCGCACAGGGCGCCCGGCGCGCACGAGGGGCGCATGGCCCCCGACGCGTGCCCTTGCCGCGGGCCGGAGCCGGGCGGACACTCCGGACGTGAACGCTGTCACGCAGGTCTTCGCCGTGCTCGCCGCCCTGATTCACCTCGTGGTGGGCGCCCTGGAGCGCTTCTTCTACGACCGCCCGGCGATCCGGGTCTTCCTCACCACCTCGACGGCGGACGCACCCGAGGCGACGCTGTGGCGGTCCGGGGTGGCCGTCTACAACATCCTGCTCGGACTCGGGCTCGTCGCCGGCACGGTGGCCCTGCACACCGGGGACGAGGCAGCCGGGCGCGCCCTGGTCCTCTACCTCTGCGGGTTCCTCGTGGTGTCCGCCGTCGTCTTCGCCCTGTCGTTCCCCCGGCTGTGGCGCGGTGCCCTGGGCCAGGGGCTGGCACCGGCCGTCGCGCTCGTCGCCGCCCTGTACTGACCCGTCAGGCCGGCGTCGTGCGCGCCCGGCGCACCAGCCGCAGGTACTTGTCCCAGTCCCAGTGCGGGCCGGGGTCCGTGTGGTCCGTGCCCGGCACCTCCACGTGCCCGATGATGTGCTCGCGGTCGACGGGTATGTCGTAGCGGGCGCAGATCCGGGCCGTGAGACGGGCCGAGGCCGCGTACATCTCGTCCGTGAGGTCCTGCGGGCGGTCCACGAAGCCCTCGTGCTCGATGCCGACACTGCGTTCGTTGTAGTCGCGGTTGCCCGCGTGGTAGGCCACGTCCAACTCGCGGATCATCTGCGTGACATGCCCGTCCTGGCGGACGATGTAGTGCGTGGCCGCCTTGTGCCCCGGGTCCCGGAAGGCCTTCACCGCGCTGTCGAAGCTGCCCTGCGTGACGTGCACGATCACCATGTCTATGCCGAAGTCGTCGGGGCGGTCCGCGCGGCGCCAGTTCGCGTCCGACGCCGCCACCCAGCGCGCGCCCTGGTAATCGACCGCGCCCGCCTCGCGCGGCTTCTCGACGCCCGGGGTGCGCCACCACAGTCGCGCCAGCTCGTCCCGGGCCAGCACGGCGGAGCCCGCCGCGGCCACCGTGCCACCGATCAGCAGCGCGCGGCGGCCGACCTTCCGGTCGCCGTCCCTCGAAGCCTTCCGCTGTCCCATGTGATCGTCAACGGATACCCGGCGGTCCTGGTTCCCGCGCCCCCTTACCCTGGAAGGGTTATGACTGAAACCCCGCAGCGCCCCCGCCCCCTCCGCGTCCTGGCCGCCATGTCCGGCGGTGTCGACTCCGCCGTCGCCGCCGCCCGCGCCGCCGAAGCGGGCCACGACGTGACCGGCGTCCACCTCGCGCTCTCCGCCAACCCCCAGTCCTTCCGGACGGGTGCACGGGGCTGCTGCACCATCGAGGACTCACGCGACGCCCGCCGCGCCGCGGACGTCATCGGCATCCCGTTCTACGTGTGGGACCTCGCCGACCGCTTCCGCGAGGACGTCGTCGAGGACTTCGTCGCCGAGTACGAGGCCGGCCGCACCCCCAACCCCTGCCTGCGCTGCAACGAGAAGATCAAGTTCGCCGCGCTGCTCGACAAGGCGCTCGCGCTGGGCTTCGACGCGGTCTGCACCGGCCACTACGCCCAGGTGATCGTGCGCGAGGACGGCACCCGCGAGCTGCACCGCGCCTCCGACATGGCCAAGGACCAGTCGTACGTCCTCGGCGTCCTGGACGACCGGCAGCTCGCCCACGCCCTGTTCCCGCTCGGCGACACCGTCACCACCAAGGACGAGATCCGCGCCGAGGCCGAGCGCCGGGGCCTGGCCGTGGCCAAGAAGCCCGACTCGCACGACATCTGCTTCATCGCCGACGGCGACACCCAGGGCTTTTTGGCGAACCGGCTCGGCCGCTCCGAGGGCGACATCGTCGACGAGTCCGGCGCCAAGCTCGGCACGCACGAGGGCGCGTACGGCTTCACCATCGGCCAGCGCAAGGGCCTGCGCATCGGCACCCCGGCCCCCGACGGCAAGCCGCGCTACGTCCTCGACATCTCGCCCGTGGACAACACCGTGACCGTCGGCCCGGCCTCCGCCCTGGACGTCAGCGCCCTCACGGCGATCAAGCCGCGCTGGTGCGGTGCCGCCCCCACCGGCCCCGGCACCTACACGGCCCAGCTGCGCGCCCACGGCGGTGAGACCGAGGTGACCGCCGAACTCGTCGACGGCTCCCTGGAGGTCACGTTCGCCGAGCCCGTCCGGGGCGTCGCCCCGGGCCAGGCGATCGTGCTGTACGACGGCACGCGCGTGGTGGGCTCGGCGACGATCGCGACGACGACCCGGGCGACGGCGGGCGTGGCCTGATCCCGCCGGGGGGATCCCGCCGGGGGACCAGGAGGCGGGCTCCACGCGCGCGTGCCCGCGCGCCGCCCGCCTCAGTCCCGGCTGAAGAACTCCGTCAGCACCGGCGCCAGCACGTTCGGCTCGACCATGTGCGTCTGCCCCTGGAGCGTGCGGTACGCGCCCTCGGGGACCGAGTCCGCGATCGCCCGGGCCGCCTCGCGCAGCCACGAGGGGCTCGCGTCGCCCGCGACCGCCAGGACGGGTACGCCGACCGAGCCCAGCCGGGAGCGGGGGACGGTGCCGTCACCCATCACGGCGTCGTCGTAGGCGAGGCTCGTGGCCATCGCCTCCATCCCGGCCCACATGGGGGACTGGCGGGCGCCCTGGATCATCCCCTCGGCCAGACCGGTCAGCCGCAGGAACAGCTCGACCGCGTCGCCGCGCCGCCCCTCGCCCAGCGCCTCCGTCAGCCGCTCGGTGTACTGCGCACGCTCTCTGGCACCCTCCTCGGACATCGCGAAGGGTGCCTCGTAGACGGCCACGCGCCGCACCGGCAGTCCGCTCGCCGCCGCCTCCAGCGCCAGAGCGCCGCCCGAGGAGATGCCGTACAGGAGCGCCTCGCCACCCACCGCCTCGATCACCGCGGCCAGGTCCTCGACCTCACGCTCCACGGCGTACGGCGCGGTGTCCGCGCTGGCGCCGCGGCCCCGGCGGTCGTACACCACGGCCTGGAAACGCTCCGAGAGCGACACGGCGAGCGGCGCCAGGGTGCCGCCCGTCGACATCGCACCGCTCACCAGGACGACCGCGGGGCCGCGGCCGGTGCTCTCGTAGGCGATGCGGGTGCCGTCGCGCGAAAGGATCTTCTTGTCCATGCTCATGCAGACTGCCGCACGCCGCGGTGTTCATCGATGAGGCGGGCGGCGCGTCAGCCGATCAGAACACTTCCACCTCGTAGAAGCACAGGTGGTCCTTGATCACGGCGACGTCCGGCTTGGGGTCCGGATACGCCCAGACGAGGTTCTCCGCGTCCGGCAGGGACCAGTAGGAGGCGGTGCCCTTGAACGGGCAGTACGTCTGCGCGTCGGACGCCGTCAGCAGGTCCAGCGCCACGTCCTCCGGCGGGATGTAGTACCGCTCGGGACAGCCCGTCTCGCGCAGCACCAGCGACCGGTCGCTCTCCGCCAGCACCTGCCCGCCGTGCACCACGCGCACGTGCCGGTCGCTGCGCTCGATGGTGATGCGATGCCCTGTCGTCACGATCGTCCCTCCTCGGGTAGCCGACTCCTCCCGTACAGCGCAGGCTGAAGCGGAGTTCTTCCCTCGCCGCAGGAGGAGGCCCCATGCGCGCCAAGGAACCGGCTGCCGGAAACCGCTCCCGCCTGCTCCACCAGGTCCGGTACGCCCTGCACCACCCGGAGCGCGTGCCCGCGCACGCTCGCCGTGCGGTGCGCGACGCATGGCTGAGGCTGCGCCACCCCGACCACATCGCCTACTACCGGGCCGTGATGGCGTCGGACGCAGCCCGCAGCGCCGAGGCGGCGGTCGGGCACAACCCCTCGCGCGAGCAGTGGGCCCGGATCGGGCGCATGCAGTTCGACTACCTGGTCGGCCACGGCCTGCGGCCGCACCACCGGATGCTGGAGATCGGCTGCGGCAACCTGCGCGCCGGACGCCTGTTCATCGACCACCTCGACACCGGGCACTACTACGGCATCGACATCTCGCCGCACATCCTGCTCGCCGCCCAGGACACCCTCGTGGCCGAGAAGCTCCAGCCCAAGCTGCCCTACCTGGCGCTCTCCCGGGACCTCACCTTCGCCTTCCTGCCGGACGCCCACTTCGACGTCGTGCACGCGCACAGCGTCTTCTCGCACTCGCCGCTGCACGTCATCGAGGAGTGCTTCGCGAACGTCGGCCGGGTCCTCGCGCCCGGCGGGTTCTTCGACTTCACCTTCGACCGCACCGAAGGCGAGGAGCACCAGGTCCTGCACGAGGACTTCTACTACCGGACGCGGACCCTCACCGACCTCGCCGCGCGGCACGGCCTGGACGCGCGGTTCATGGACGACTGGGAGCGCCTGCCGCACCGGCAGTCCAAAATGCGGCTCACCACCGCGGCGGACCGGGCCCGTACGGTGGGTTCATGAACATCTGTGTCTTCCTGTCCGCCGCCGACCTCGACGAGCGCTACACCCGCCCCGCGCGGGAGTTCGCCACGCTGCTGGGCAAGGGCGGTCACACGCTCGTGTGGGGCGGCTCCGACGTCGGCCTGATGAAGGTGGTCGCCGACGGGGTGCAGGAGGCGGGTGGCCGGCTGGCCGGCGTCTCCGTGCAGTTCCTCGCGTCCAAGGCCCGCCCGGGCGTCGACGAGATGGTCGTCGCCAAGGACCTCGCCGAGCGCAAGAAGCTGCTCCTGGAGCGGGCCGACGCCGTGGTGATCATGGTCGGCGGCACGGGCACGCTCGACGAGGCGACCGAGATCCTGGAGTTGAAGAAGCACGGGCACACCGACAAGCCGGTGGTCCTGCTCAACACCGCGGGCTTCTACGACGGCCTGAAGGAGCAGTTCCGCCGCATGGACGCCGAGGGCTTCCTGCCCCGGCCCCTGACCGACCTGGTGTTCTTCGCCGAGGAGCCGGTGGGGGCGCTGGCGTACCTGGAGGAGAGCCGGGGGATCGAGTAGGCCGACTGCTGACGGGAGCACGGCGGGAGAGCCGGGGCAGCCATGCCCCGGCGCTGATGCGAGCATGGCGGACATGGCTACTCATGTGATCACCGGAGCCGGCTCCGGCATCGGCGCGGCCGTGGCCCGCCGCCTGCACGCGCGCGGGGACGACCTCGTGCTGCACGCGCGCGACGCGGGCCGCGCGAAGGAACTGGCGGCCGAGTTCCCCGGGGCGCGGACCCTGGTCGGCGATCTCGCCGACCCCGACCGGCTCTCGTGGGCCTTCTCCCACCAGTCGCTGCCGGACCGCGTGGACTCGCTGCTGCACATCGCCGGCGTCGTCGACCTCGGAACGGTCGGTGAGCTCACCCCGAAGGCCTGGCGCCGCCAGATCGACGTCAACCTGATCGCCCCCGCCGAGCTGACCCGCCACTTCCTGCCCCAACTGCGCGCCGCCCGCGGCCACGTGCTCTTCGTCAACTCCGGAGCAGGACTCAACGCCCACGCCGGCTGGTCCGCCTACGCCGCCTCCAAGCACGGCCTGAAGGCCCTCGCCGACTCGCTGCGCCACGAGGAGCACGGCAACGGGATCCGCGTCACCTCGGTGTACCCGGGCCGCACGGCCAGCCCCATGCAGGCCAAGGTCCACCAGCAGGAGGGCAAGGAGTACGACGCCTCGAAGTGGATCGACCCGGAGTCGGTCGCCACGACGATCGTGATGGCCCTGGATCTGCCGAGGGACGCGGAGGTCAACGACCTCACCGTGCGCCCGGGAGGCTGACGCCGGCAGAGGGGCTGCGTAGGCTTCTCCGGTGAGCGAAAACAGCCAGTTCAGGTTCGGCGCCGCCACCGGTGTGGGATCCATGCCGGGCGGCGACGCCCGTGAGGCCGCCAAGACCGTCACCGGCACCTTCGAGGACTTCCCCTTCCTGCCCGAACTGCCCGCCCGGGGCCCCGGCGCGGACATGATCGGGCGGACCGCCGGCCTGCTCGTCGAGCTGTACGCGCGCGTCGAGCCCAGCGGCTGGCGGCTCGGGGACCGGCCGGGCCGGGACACCAGGCGCGCCCGCTCCTGGCTCGGCGAGGACCTCGACGCCCTGGAGGAGTTCACGCAGGAGTACGAGGGGCCGCTGAAAGTCCAGGCCGTCGGCCCGTGGACCCTCGCCGCCAACCTGGAGCTCAGGAACGGCGAGGCGGCCCTCTCCGACGCCGGCGCCTGCCGCGACCTCGCCGCCTCCCTCGCCGAGGGACTGCGCCAGCACCTGGCCGAACTGCGGCGACGGATCCCCGGCGCGCAGCTCGTCCTCCAGCTCGACGAGCCGTCGCTGACGGCCGTCCTGCGCGGGCAGGTGAAGAGCGCCAGCGGCTACCGCACCCACCGGGCCGTCGACCGGCAGGTCGTCGAGCAGACGCTGCGCGACCTCGTCGGGGTGCACACCTCCGGCCCGGTCGTGGTCCACTCCTGCGCCCCGGACGTGCCGTTCGCCCTGCTCCGCCGGGCCGGAGCGGCCGCCGTCTCCTTCGACTTCTCCCCGCTCACCGAGCGTGACGACGAGGCGATCGGGGAGGCCGTGGAGGGCGGCACCCGGCTCTTCACCGGTGTCGTCCCGGGCACCGAGGGCCCATTGTCAGACCCTGCCGGTAGCGTCATGGGTGTCAGGACGCTGTGGCGCAGGCTGGGGCTGTCTCCGGGGCTGCTCGCGGAGGCGGTCACGGTCACCCCGGCGTGCGGACTCGCGGGGGCCTCCCCGGGGTACGCGCGCACGGCCCTCGCGCACTGTGCCCGGGCGGCGAGATCCCTCGCGGACAACCCAGAGTAACGGGAGGACGACACGGTGGCCGGCGACAAGCAAGCGGAGACGACGACGGTGCCCGCCGAGGCACGGGAGAAGCACGCGCGCCTCGCGGAGCAGATCGAGGAGCACCGCTTCCGCTACTACGTGAAGGACGCTCCCGTCGTCAGCGACGCGGAGTTCGACCAGCTGCTGCGTTCCCTGGAGGCGCTGGAGGAGGAGCACCCGGAGCTGCGCACGCCGGACTCGCCGACCCAGAAGGTCGCCGGGTCGTACGAGACGGAGTTCACCGCCGTCGAGCACCGACAGCGCATGCTCTCCCTCGACAACACGTTCAACGACGAGGAGATGGCCGCCTGGACGGAACGCATCGCCAGGGAACTGGGTGAACAGGCCTACCACTTCCTGTGCGAGCTCAAGGTCGACGGCCTCGCGGTGAACCTCACCTACGAGCACGGCCGCCTCACCCGCGCGGCGACCCGCGGTGACGGCCGCACCGGCGAGGACATCACACCGAACGTCCGGACCATCGCCGAGATCCCCGAGCGCCTCAAGGGCGACCGCGTGCCGGACCTCGTGGAGATCCGCGGCGAGGTCTACTTCCCGATGGAGAAGTTCCAGGAGCTCAACGCCCGTCTCGTCGAGGCCGGTGACAAGCCCTTCGCCAACCCGCGCAACGCGGCGGCCGGTTCCCTGCGCCAGAAGGACCCGCGCGTCACCGCCACCCGCCCCCTGCACATGGTGGTCCACGGCATCGGCGCCCTGGAGGGCTTCACCGGCCTGACCCGCCTCTCCCAGGCCTACGACCTGCTCAAGACGTGGGGCCTGCCCACCTCCCGGCACAACAAGGTGGTCGACGGCCTGGAAGGCGTCCGGGAGTTCATCGCCTACTTCGGCGAGAACCGCCACTCCGTCGAGCACGAGATCGACGGCGTCGTCGTCAAGCTCGACCAGATCCCCCTCCAGGGCCGCCTCGGCTCCACCTCGCGCGCCCCGCGCTGGGCGATCGCGTACAAGTACGCGCCGGAGGAGGTCAACACCAAGCTCGTCAACATCCGCGTGGGCGTGGGCCGCACCGGCCGCGTCACCCCCTACGCCCAGGTCGAGCCGGTCACGGTCGCGGGCTCCGAGGTCGAGTTCGCCACGCTGCACAACCAGGACGTGGTCAAGGCCAAGGGCGTCCTCATCGGGGACACGGTCGTGCTGCGCAAGGCCGGTGACGTCATCCCGGAGATCCTCGGCCCCGTCGCCGACCTGCGCGACGGCACCGAGCGCGAGTTCGTGATGCCGGGCGAGTGCCCCGAGTGCGGCACGGCACTACGGCCGATGAAGGAGGGTGACGTCGACCTGCGCTGCCCCAACGCCCGCACCTGCCCTGCCCAGTTGCGCGAGCGCCTGTTCTACCTCGCGGGCCGCAAGGCGCTGGACATCGAGCACTTCGGCTATGTCGCCGCCGCCGCCCTCACCGCCCCGCTGGAGCCCAAGGACCCGCCGCTGGCCGACGAGGGCGACCTGTTCGACCTCACCATCGAGCAGCTGCTGCCCATCAAGGCGTACGTCCTCGACCCGGACAGCGGGCTGCCCAAGCGCGACCCGAAGACCGGCGAGGAGAAGGTCGCCACGATCTTCGCCAACCAGCAGGGTGAGCCCCGCAAGAACGCGGTCGCCATGCTGGAGAACATCGCCGCGGCCAAGGAGCGCCCCCTGGCCCGTGTCATCACCAGTCTGTCGATCCGTCACGTCGGACCCGTGGCGGCCGAGGCGCTGGCCCGCGAGTTCCGCTCGATCGAGCGCATCGACCAGGCCACGGAGGAGGAGCTGGCGGTCACCGAGGGCGTCGGACCGACCATCGCCGCCTCCCTCAAGCAGTGGTTCGCCGAGGACTGGCACCGCGACATCATCCGCAAGTGGAAGGCCGCGGGCGTCCGCATGGAGGCCGAGAGCACCGGCGAGGACGAGGGGCCGCGCCCGCTCGAAGGTCTCACCGTGGTCGTCACCGGCACCCTCGAACACTTCACCCGGGACGGCGCCAAGGAGGCGCTGCAGAGCCGCGGAGCGAAGGTGACCGGCTCCGTTTCGAAGAAGACGTCGTTCGTCGTCGTCGGTGACAGCCCCGGATCCAAGTACGACAAGGCGATGCAGCTGAAGGTTCCGGTCCTGAACGAGGACGGTTTCGGCGTCCTGCTGGAGCAGGGGCAGCAAGCCGCGGCCGAAGTCGCCCTTTCGGCCGAGGAGTAGCGGTTGAAGGCCACCCGTTCGGCGCATACCAGATGCATACGGGTGGCCGGGGCGCATTCGGGCAACCGTCGGCGACCGCTGCCCGTGGAAGCCTTCTGCGGCCTACTGTTGAGATGTGCGCCTGCCGTGCCCAGCTGCGGTCGGGGCATCCTCGTGTTCGCAAGAGCGCGGGGAAGGGTTTTCGGGCGCGGGCCGTTGAGGGATGTCGGGCACCGGGCCGCGGGGCGTGGGCACCGCCGGCTGTGAGAGGGACGGGAATGGAACCGACCGAGAGCGCCGTGCCGGGCTCACGGCTGCGCCGTGTGGCGGTCGCGTGGCGTGCAGTCCGTGGGGCCGTGCGGCCGGCGGGGCGTCCGGGAGCGGAGGTGCGCGCCGTCGGACAGTACACCCCGGACGCGCGGGGTGACGGGGGGCGCGCCGTGGACGGCCCCGGCGCACAGCCGATCACCGAACACACCCCCCTGCCCGCCGGCACCGACGACCCTGACGGCGAACGGCACCAGTCCTGGCCCGCGCTGCCCGCGGCCGTCGTCGCGGCGGCCGGCTTCGTCCTGGGCGCCGGTTTCTACCGCGCCTTCACCGGGGGCCACGCGCTGTTCCCGTCGGGCACGGCCGGCTGGGCGCTGGCCGTGCTGACCGGCATCATCGTCGGCCATCTCGTCATGCTGGGCCGCTCCCGCTGGTGGGGCGGCACCGGCTCGGGCGCCGCCCTCACCCTGGCCGTGCTGCTGCTCTACGGCTGGGTACCGGCCGGCATGGTCAGCCTCACGGTCGTCGTGCTGGTGGGCGTAGCCCGCCGCAACCGCTGGCGTCAGGGCGTGCTGCACGGCGCCGTCGACCTCCTCGGCATCGGCGCCGGGGCGCTCGTGCTGGCCGTCTTCGGAACCGTGCCGTCCGTCGAGTCCCCGGCGGACCCCGCCGCCTGGACGCTCGCCACCGCACCCCAGGTGGCCCTGGTCGCCGTCGCCTACCTGATGGTCACCCGCGTCCTGCTCTGGTACCTGCACGCCCCGCGCCCCGGGCTGCCCACCGTCGCCCGCACCGCCCTGGTCAGGCAGGGTCTGGTCGCCGTCGCGCTGCTCGGCATCGCGCCGCTGGTCTGCGTGGTCGCCGTGGCCAAGCCGATCCTGCTGCCGCTGTTCTCCATCCCCCTGATCGCCCTGGACTCCACCCTGTGGATAGCCCGGGCCCGCGCGGAGGAACAGCTGCGCGACCCGCTGACCGGGCTGCCCAACCGCCAGTGGCTGCTGGAGCGCATCTGGACCGCGCTGGACGACGCGGAGCGGATCGACGCCCGCGCCGCCCTCATGCTGATCGACCTCGACCGGTTCCGGTCGGTCAACGACACACTCGGTCATCTCGCCGGTGACCGGCTGCTGTTGCAGATCGCCGACCGGCTGCGGGTGGCGCTGCCGCGCGGGGCCGAGGCCGCCCGGCTCGGCGGGGACGAATTCGCGGTCTTACTGCCGGTCGCCGACTCCACGACGTCCGCGACCCGGATCGCCCGCACCCTGGTCGCCGCCCTCAGCTCCCCCCTCGACCTCGACGGCCTCACCCTCGTCCTGGAGGCCAGCGCCGGGGTCGCCGTCTTCCCCGACCACGCCCTGGACGCCGAAGGACTGCTGCGGCGGGCGGACGTGGCGATGTACCAGGCGAAGCGGGACCGCACCGGCGTCGAGGTCTACGAGTCCAAGCGCGACTCCAACACCCCCGACCGCCTCGGCCTGCTGGGCGATCTGCGCCGCGCCCTCGACGCGCACGAGGTGCATCTGCACTACCAGCCCAAGGTCCGCTTCGACGGGCAGGTCGCGGGCCTGGAGGCCCTGGTCCGCTGGGTGCACCCCGAGCGGGGCAAGGTGCCGCCGGACGAGTTCATAGCGATCGCCGAGTCCTCGGGCCTGATGCCCCACCTCACCGAGTACGTGCTGGAGACCGCGCTCGGCCAGGTCGCGCACTGGCGGGAGCAGGGCCTGTTCGTCCCGGTCGCGGTGAACGTCTCTCCGCGCGACGTGCACACCCCCGGTTTCGCCGGCTCGGTCGCCGCCCGGCTCGCCCGGCACGGCGTCCCGGCGGGAGCGCTCCAGCTGGAGATCACCGAGCACGTCCTCCTGGAGGATCCGCAGCGCGCCGCCGACACCCTCAACCAGCTGACCGCGCACGGCGTGAAGATGTCCCTCGACGACTTCGGCACGGGCTACTCCTCGCTGGTACACCTGCGCCGGCTGCCGGTCAGCGAGCTGAAGATCGACCGTTCGTTCGTGGCACGCCTCGCGGTCGACGCCGAGGACGCCGAGATCGTCCGCTGCACGGTGGACCTGGCCCACTCCCTCGGCCTGCTCGTCGTCGCCGAGGGCGTCGAGGACGACGAGACCTGGGAACGCCTGCGCGACCTCGGCTGCGACGCGGTCCAGGGCTGGCTGGTCGCCGCCGCCATGCCCCCGGACGAGACCACGGCCTGGCTCCGCGCCCGGGGCTCACGGGGCTGGCAGCGCCCCCGGGCCGCCCTGCCGGCGGCCGCCGCGGACGACTCGGGCCGGGTCGGCTAGTCACGGAACCCGACGCGCCCCGGCAGGGCCGGGGCGCGAAGGTCCGGCAAACCGTTTCACGGGCACGCCCTCCCGCCCCATAGGATTAGGCCAAACCACATTCACTCACCCCTGAGGATCGCTGCATGCCTGGCATCACGCGCGAGGAGGTCGCCCACCTCGCCCGGCTGGCGCGTCTGGAGCTGAAGCCCGAAGAGCTCGACCACTTCGCGGGACAGCTGGACGACATCATCGGCGCGGTCGCCCGCGTCAGTGAGGTCGCCGACCAAGACGTACCGCCGACCTCGCACCCGCTCCCGCTGACGAACGTCATGCGCGCGGACGAGGTCCGTCCGTCGCTCACCCCCGAGCAGGCGCTCTCCGGCGCCCCGGCCCAGGAGCAGCAGCGTTTCAAGGTGCCGCAGATCCTGGGGGAGGACTAAGAAGTCATGACGGACATCATCAAGCTCACCGCCGCCGAGACCGCCGCGAGGATCGCCTCCGGCGAGCTCACCGCGGTGCAGGTCACCGAGGCCCACCTCGCCCGCATCGAGGCCGTCGACGAGAAGGTGCACGCCTTCCTGCACGTCGACCGTGAGGGCGCCCTCGCCCAGGCCCGTGCCGTGGACGCCAAGCGCGAGCGCGGCGAGAAGCTCGGCCCGCTGGCCGGCGTACCGCTGGCGCTGAAGGACATCTTCACCACCGAGGGCGTGCCCACGACCGTCGGTTCGAAGATCCTCGAAGGCTGGATCCCGCCGTACGACGCGACGGTCACCCAGCGGCTGAAGGCCGCGGACGTCGTCATCCTCGGCAAGACCAACATGGACGAGTTCGCCATGGGGTCCTCCACCGAGAACAGCGCCTACGGCCCGACCGGCAACCCGTGGGACCTCACCAAGATCCCCGGCGGCTCCGGCGGCGGTTCGTCCGCCGCGCTCGCCTCCTTCCAGGCCCCGCTCGCCATCGGCACCGACACCGGCGGCTCCATCCGCCAGCCCGCCGCGGTCACCGGCACGGTCGGCGTCAAGCCGACCTACGGCGCGGTGTCCCGCTACGGCATGGTCGCCTTCTCCAGCTCCCTCGACCAGGGCGGGCCCTGCGCCCGTACGGTCCTGGACGCGGCGCTGCTGCACGAGGTCATCGCCGGGCACGACCCGCTCGACTCCACGTCCATCGACGAGCCCGTCCCGTCGGTCGTCGAGGCCGCCCTGGGCGGCAGCGTCGAGGGCATGCGCGTCGGCGTCGTCAAGCAGTTCCGCGGCGAGGGCTACCAGGCCGGCGTCATCCAGCGGTTCGACGAGTCCGTCGAGCTGCTGAAGGAGCTGGGCGCCGAGATCGTCGAGCTCGACTGCCCGTCCTTCGACCTGGCGCTGTCGGCGTACTACCTGATCGCGCCCTCGGAGTGCTCCTCCAACCTCGCCCGCTTCGACGGCCTGCGCTACGGCCTGCGGACCGGCGACGACGGCACGAACTCCGCCGAGGCGGTCACCTCCCTGACCCGGGAGGCCGGCTTCGGCCCCGAGGTCAAGCGCCGCATCATGCTCGGCACGTACGCCCTGTCGAGCGGCTACTACGACGCCTACTACGGCAGCGCCCAGAAGGTCCGCACGCTCATCAAGCAGGACTTCGACAAGGCGTTCGAGCAGGTCGACGTGATCGTCTCCCCGACGACCCCGACCACCGCCTTCGCGATCGGCGAGCGCGCCGACGACCCGATGGCGATGTACCTCGCCGACCTGTGCACCATCCCGACCAACCTGGCGGGCAACGCGGCCATGTCGCTGCCGTGCGGCCTCGCCCCGGAGGACAACCTCCCGGTCGGCCTGCAGATCATCGCCCCCGTCATGAAGGACGACCGCCTGTACAAGGTGGGAGCAGCCGTCGAGGCGGCCTTCGTGGAAAAGTGGGGCCACCCGCTGATCGAGGAGGCTCCGTCGCTGTGAGCGCACTGTCCAAGGCCAAGGGCTTCAAGAAGTCCAAGTCCGGTCTGTACGTCTCGATGGCCACGTCGGCGTTCGGCGCCGTCGGTGTCTACAAGCAGATCAAGAAGGCCCGCGGAGACAACGACACGCTGCGGCTGCTCGACGCCGTCGTGACCGGCGCCGCGGTCGTCACCAACCTGGCCATCCTCTACCGCGAGCTGAAGCGGCTGGGCGACGACGACGTCCTGCTGGGCTGAGAGGGAAGTACTCACCGTGACCACCACGACCGACCTGGTGTCGTACGAGGACGCACTCGCGTCGTACGACCCCGTCATGGGCCTTGAGGTCCATGTCGAACTCGGCACCAAGACCAAGATGTTCTGCGGCTGTTCGACCGCCCTCGGCCAGGAGGCCAACACGCAGACCTGCCCGGTCTGCCTCGGCCTGCCCGGCGCGCTCCCGGTCGTCAACGCGACCGGCGTCGAGTCCGCCATCAAGATCGGCCTCGCGCTGAACTGCGAGATCGCCGAGTGGTGCCGCTTCGCCCGGAAGAACTACTTCTATCCGGACATGCCGAAGAACTTCCAGACCTCCCAGTACGACGAGCCGATCGCCTTCAACGGCTACCTCGACGTGCAGCTGGAGGACGGCGAAACCTTCCGCGTGGAGATCGAGCGCGCCCACATGGAGGAGGACACCGGCAAGTCGACGCACGTCGGCGGCGCCACCGGCCGTATCCACGGCGCGTCCCACTCCCTGCTGGACTACAACCGCGCCGGCATCCCCCTCATCGAGATCGTCACCAAGCCGATCGAGGGCGCCGGCGAGCGTGCCCCCGAGGTCGCGCGGGCCTACGTCCGTGAGCTGCGCGAGCTCATCAAGGCGCTCGGCGTCTCCGAGGCCCGCATGGAGATGGGCCAGATGCGCTGTGACGTGAACCTGTCGCTGCGCCCGCACGGCACCGAGAAGTTCGGCACGCGCTCGGAGACGAAGAACGTCAACTCGCTCCGCTCCGTGGAGCGCGCGGCCCGCTTCGAGATCCAGCGGCACGCGGCCGTGCTGTCGTCCGGCGGCACGATCGTGCAGGAGACCCGCCACTTCCACGAGGACACCGGGTCGACGACCTCGGGCCGCGTGAAGGAGGAGGCCGAGGACTACCGGTACTTCCCGGAGCCCGACCTCGTCCCGGTCGCCCCGTCCCGTGCTTGGGTCGAGGAGATCCGGGCCGGGCTGCCCGAGCTGCCGCTGGTCCGCCGCAACCGGCTCCGCGAGGAGTGGGGCGTCTCGGCCACCGACATGCAGGCGATCCTCAACGCCGGTGCGCTGGAGCCGATCGTCGCCACGATCGAGGCCGGGGCGGACGCCGCCTCCGCCCGCAAGTGGTGGATGGGCGAGCTGGCCCGCAGCGCCAACGAGTCGGGCAAGGCCCTCGACGAGCTGGCCATCACGCCGGCGCAGGTGGCCCGGGTCACCGAACTCGTCACGAAGGGCGATTTGAACGACAAGCTGGCCCGGCAGGTCATCGAGGGCGTCCTCGCGGGCGAAGGCACCCCGGACGAGGTCGTCGACCAGCGCGGTCTGAAGGTCGTCTCCGACGAGGGTGCGCTGACGGCCGCCGTCGACGAGGCCATCGCCGGCAACCCGGGCGTCGCGGACAAGATCCGCGGCGGCAAGGTGGCCGCGGCCGGCGCCCTGGTCGGCGCGGTCATGAAGGCGACGCGCGGCCAGGCCGACGCGGCCCGCGTGAAGGAGCTGATCCTTCAGAAGCTGGGCGTCAGCGAGGGCTGACCCTCCCGTGGACCCGACGAGGGGGACGCACCGGAACCGGTGCGTCCCCCTCGACGTTCAGCTCACGGGCGGCGGCCGACGACCCGGACGAAGCCGAGCGTCTCGCCCCGGTCCAGGCGCAGCATCTCGGCGCACTGGCCGGCCATCCGGACGTGCCACTCGTCCGTGTGCTCCTCGGCCACGACCTCGCACCAGCGCAGCCAGTCGCGCCAGCCGTCCTCCAGCCAGTCCGCGGTCTCGACCTCCACGGCCCCGCTGCGGGTCCAGTGGCGTCGCCACCACGCCGCGGTGTGGAAGCACCAGAAGTCCGGCTCCCAGTACGGCTTGAGGTGCTCCGGCGGCTCGACGCCGTCGATCTCCTCGCGCAGCGCCGGTACGACGACGCCGATCCGCCCGCCGGGCTTCAGCAGCCGCGTGAGGCGGGGCAGGTAGAGATCGTCGGTGCCGAAGTACTGGTAGGCGTCGATCGAGACGATCGTGTCGAAGCTGTCCGCGCCGAACGGCAGGTCGTGCGCCTCGGCGAGCACGGGCAGGACGCGGTCGGCGACGCCCGCCCCGGCGATGCGCCCGGCGTTCTCGTCGGGCTTGATCCACAGGTCGGCAGCGGTGACCTGGACGTCGTACTCCCTGGCGAGGAAGACCGACGTCATGGCGCGGCCGCAGCCCAGGTCGAGCACGCGGGAGCCGGGGCTCAGGGTGTCGAGCCCCAGGGCGGGGGCCAGCCACTCCAGCAGCCACAGCGCATGCGGGCCCATCTGGTTGTCGATGGTCCAGCGGGCGTCGTAGCCGTTGCTGCGCGGGTAGCCGGGGTGGCTCACACGGTCAGCGAGGGGGTCGTTCGGGGTCCGGGAAGTGATGTCCGACATCGGTGAACGGGCTCCTTGAGTCCTTGAGGAAGAAAGGGGATGCGGAGGAGCTCGGTCGGACCGTCAAACAATGCACCTGCTTCGGCCGGGCGGCGGGGGGGCCGCGGGTGTTCCTCGGACCAGCGGACGCTAACAGCCGCCCCTCCGGCCCCGCACCCGGTTTTCGCCACCCGGCGCGCTACCGTCTCGGCCATGAGTGGACGTCCTGATTCCGGCACCGATCCAGAGATGGCGGACGCGGAGGCGGCCGCCGGGCAGGACGACGCCGGGGACCCGGCGCAGGACGAGGGGGCCGCGCGCCGGGCCCGCTGGACGGCCGCCGCCACCGGTGCCGCGCTGACCCTCGCGGGACTCGCCGCAGCCGTGCTTCGCCTCACCGGCCCCGCGTCGGCGCTCGTCCCGGCCGCCTACGCGAGCGGGGCCGCCGTCTGCGCGGCCGCCGCCGCGCTGGGCTCGCGCGGCCGCACCCGCCGCGCGCTGTGGCTGCTGATCGCGGGCGTGATGGTGATGGCGCTGGGGGACCAGTTCGACTGAGCCCGGCCGCTGTGAATAAGCCCACGAAACCGACAAATGATCTCGTTCGTTTGTAAGAGTGGCAGCGCATTGCTCATGCGTTCTTTGCTGGCTGTTCAGTTCATGTACGACTGTTCCCGGCCAAAGATCCACACAAGGCAACTCCGGGAGCACGTTTCGTGGCAGCCCTCGCACGCTGGTGTGTCCAGCGCCGTCTGCTCAGCGTCCTGCTGTGGCTCCTCGCGTTCGCGGGGGTCGCCGCCGGTGCCGCCGTCGCCGGCACCACGTACTCGAACGACTACCAGGTTCCGGGCACCGAGTCGGGCCGCGCCACCGAGCTGCTGCACGAGGGCTTCCCGCAGCTCGGCGGGGACAGCGACACCGTCGTCTGGCACACCGCCTCCGGCAGCGTCCGCGCCGCCGACGTCGAGCAGACGATGAGCCGCGCCCTGGACCGGATCGAGGACCTCCCCGGGGTGGCCTCGGTCACCAGCCCCTACGACGGGCCGGGCGCGGGCCGCATCAGCGAGGACGGCCGCACGGCCTACGCCTCGGTCACCTTCGACGACCGGGCCGAGGACATCGCCGAGGGCGAGGCCCGGGCCGTCGTCGACACCGCCAAGAGCGCCGAGACCGACGGACTCCAGGTGGAGCTGGGCGGCAGCGCCGTCGCGCTCACCGAGTCCTCCGGCGGGCACCTCGCCGAGATCGTCGGCGTGCTGGTCGCCGCGGTGGTGCTGTTCCTCGCCTTCGGCTCGCTCGCCGCCTCCCTGCTGCCCATCGCCACCGCCCTGGTCGGCGTCGGCACCGCCTACGCCGGGATCGTGCTGCTCGGCCACGCCATGACCGTCGCGGACTTCGCCCCGATGCTGGGCATGCTCGTCGGGCTCGGTGTCGGCATCGACTACGCGCTGTTCATCGTCACCCGGCACCGGCGCGGGCTGAAACGCGGCCTGTCCGTCACCGAGGCCGCCACGAACGCCGTCGCGACCACGGGACGGGCGGTCGTCTTCGCGGGTGCCACCGTTTGCATCGCGCTGCTCGGCATGCTGATCCTGCGGCTGAGCTTCCTCAACGGCGTCGCCATAGCGGCCAGCCTCACGGTGATCCTCACCGTCGCCGCCTCCGTGACCCTGCTGCCCGCCCTGCTGTCGTTCATCGGCATGCGCGCGCTCAGCCGCCGCGAGCGCCGCCGCCTGGCCGAGCACGGCCCGGAACCCGAGATGCCCACCGGCTTCGCGGCCCGCTGGTCGGCCTTCGTGGAACGCCACCCCAAGGTGCTCGGCGCGGTCGCCCTGGTCGTCATGGGCGTCCTCGCGCTGCCCACCTTCTCCCTGCACCTCGGCACCTCCGACCAGGGCAACGGCCCGAAGACGGCCACCACCCGCCAGGCCTACGACCTGCTCGCCGACGGATTCGGCCCGGGCGTGAACGGCCCGCTCACCCTCGTCACCAAGGTCGACGGGGCCGGCGACAAGCTCGCCCTGGACAACCTCGACGGCACCCTCCGCACCACCGACGGCGTCGCCTCGGTCACCCCGGTGACCTTCGACTCCGGCGGGCACACCGCCTACCTCACGGTCGTCCCGGAGTCCTCCCCGCAGTCCAAGGACACCAGCGACCTCGTCGACCGGCTGCGCGACGGGGTACTGCCGCGCGCCGAGGCGGGCACCTCCCTCGACGTGCAGGTGGGCGGCATGACGGCCGGCTACGACGACTTCGCCGACGTCATCGTCTCCAAGCTGCCGGTGTTCGTCGGGGTCGTCATCGGCCTGGGCTGTCTGCTGCTCCTGCTCGCCTTCCGCTCCGTCGGCATCCCGCTGAAGGCCGCCGCGATGAACGTCGCCGCCGTGGCCTCGGCCTTCGGAGTGGTGGTCGCGATCTTCCAGTGGGGCTGGGGCAGCGAACTGCTCGGCCTCGGCAGCGCCGGGCCCATCGAGCCCTTCCTGCCCGTGATCATGGTGTCGGTGCTCTTCGGCCTCTCCATGGACTACCAGGTCTTCCTGGTCAGCCGGATGTACGAGGAGTGGCTGGAGACCGGCGACAACCGGCGTGCCGTGCGCGTCGGCCTCGCCGAGACCAGCAGGGTGATCAACTCGGCGGCGGTCATCATGATCTCCGTCTTCCTGGCCTTCGTCCTCAGCGGCGACCGGGTGATCGCCATGTTCGGCATCGCCCTGGCCGCCGCGGTCGCCCTGGACGCCTTCGTCCTGCGCACCCTCCTCGTCCCGGCCCTGATGCACCTGCTCGGCGGCGCGAACTGGTGGCTGCCCCGCTGGCTGGACAAGCGCATGCCACGCATCAGCATCGAGCCGCCCGAGAGCCGTGCCGCCCATGAGAGGCTGGCCGCCGCGACGGACGCCGAGGTGGCGGACGTCCTGGCGGAGGAGGAGCGGCAGCGGGATGTACGCGATATCCCTGGGTGACGACGCCGAGCTGAGGCCCCTGGAACCCTGGCACGCCGGGGAGTTCCTGGCGCACCTGGAGCGGGGGCGGGAGTTCATCGGTCAGTACATCCCGTTCGGCACGACCGAGACGGACCTGCCCTCGGCCCTGGCCAAGCTCCAGCGCTACGCCGACATGCGCGCCGCGGACACCGGCTCCCTGCACGGTCTGTGGCTGGAGGGGACACTGGTGGGCGGGGTGCTGTTCCTGAACTTCGACGCGGCGACCGGAAACTGCGAGGTCGGGTGCTGGCTGGAGCCGGCCGCCACGGGCCGCGGCCTGGTCACGCGCGCGATGCGGGTCCTCATCGACTGGGCCGTCGAGCAGCGCGGCATCCACCGCGTCGAATGGGTCGCCGCCTCCGGCAACCGGCCCAGCCTGAACGTGGCACGGCGCCTCGGCATGACCCGGGACGGTGTGCGGCGCGAGGCGCACCCCTATGGTGGCCTACGGCACGATCTCGAAGTCTGGTCGGTGCTGGCACCCGAGTGGCGCGCCGCACGCGCGCGTGCCGCTCACAACGATCATTAAGAGACTTCTCAGACAGCGACCCTACGGTGCGAGACATGGCAACGAACGCAGTGGACGAGACCGAGGCCACCCAGGCCACGACCGACGAGAAGGCGGTGGACACCACCAAGTCCGACGAGGTGCCCGAGACCGAGGTCCCGGCCGCGGCCGAGGACGCGCAGGCCAAGGAGGAGAGCCCCTCCGGCGTCGGCCAGGGTGCCGCCGCCGTGGTCTCCGCCGCCCTGGGTGTCGTCTCCCTCACCGGCAGCTGGATCGGCACCGTCGCCTCCGCGCGTCAGAACCTCATCGGTCAGCTGGAGACCGCCCAGAATGCGGGCGTGGCCCAGCAGATCCAGGCCGTCTACGGCGACGCCTGGCAGACCACGGCCCTGTGGGGCGGCCTGTTCGCGCTGATCGCGCTGGTCACCGGCGTCGTGACGCTCGCCCGGCCCGCGTTCGGCACGCCGGGCCGGATCCAGGCCCCCTGGATCAAGTCCGTCGCCTGGGCGGGAGTCGCGCTCGGCGTCATCGGCCTGCTCCTGGCCGTCCTCAAGTACACAGGCGTCCTGCTCGGACTGCCGTCCGCGAGCTGAGAGCACGCGTTTCCCGAGGGGTCTCAGACGGTTCCGTAAGCACCTTACGGAACCCCTGAGGCCCCTCAGCCGTGTCTAAGGCCCCTCCCGTCGCCGAAGATGCGGAACTCTCCCGATGTGGCGGCCCCGCCTGGGGGACGAGAGTGAGGTCATCACGGAGAAACACTCCGTGACCGGCCTCTCCTCGAAGGACACACCATGCACGAGTACGAGCTCCAGCAGCTGCGCACCTCCGACCTCATCCGCCGGGCCGACCACGAGCGTCTGGTCCGCGAGGCGGCCCGGGCCCGCCGCGGCGCCCGTGACCAGGCGACCACGGACACCGCCGAGCACGAGAGCCATAGCCGCCTCTTCCGGCGGCCACGGTCCGCCCGGACGGCGTGAACACCGCGGCGGGACCGGCCCCGGCCGTGGCCGTCCGACACGCAGCGGCCGTCGTTCCTGCCGGAACGGAGGCCGCTGCTCCGGCCGTTGCCCGGAAAACCGGTGCCGCACTGCCGGACCCGCGTGCGATGCTCGGGGCCGTGGAGACCCGGTCCGTCAGCCCCGTGTTCGTCGGCCGTGCCGAGGAACTGGGCACGCTGCACGACGCACTCGTACGCGCCCGCGAGGGTGAGCCGCAGGCACTGCTCATCGGCGGGGAGGCCGGAGTCGGCAAGACCCGCCTGGTCGAGGAGTTCGCCGCGGCCGCCCGCAGCCGCGAGGCGGTGGTCGCACTCGGCGGCTGCGTGGAGATCGGCGCCGACGGGCTGCCCTTCGCCCCCTTCTCCACCGCGCTGCGTGCCCTGCGCCGCGAACTCCCCGGCGAACTGGCCGCCGCGGCCGCAGGCCAGGAGGAGGAACTGGCCCGGCTGCTGCCCGAGCTCGGCGAGTCGAGGGCCGGGCGGCACGACGAGGACGCCGTGGCCCGCCTCTTCGAGCTCACCGCACGCCTGCTGGAACGCGTCACCGCCGAGCACACCGTAGTCCTCGCCCTGGAGGACCTGCACTGGGCCGACGCCTCCACCCGGCATCTGCTCTCCTACCTCTTCCGCACCCTGCGCACGGGCCGCCTCGTCGTCCTCGCCACCTACCGCTCCGACGACATCCACCGCCGCCACCCGCTCCGCCCCCTCCTCGCCGAACTGGACCGGCTCCGCACCATCCGCCGCCTGGAACTCGCCCGCTTCAACCGCGACGAGGTGGGCCGCCAGATCGCCGGGATCCTCGCCCAGGAACCCGAGCCGGACCAGGTCGACGCGATCTTCGAACGCTCCGACGGCAACGCCTTCTTCGTCGAGGAACTCGCCGTCGCCTCCCACGAGGGCTGCCGCACCGGCCTGACCGACTCCCTGCGCGACCTGCTGCTCGTCCGCGTCGAAGGGCTGCCGGAGGCCGCCCAGCAGGTCGCCCGGATCGTCGCCGAGGGCGGCTCCACCGTCGAGTACCGGCTGCTGTCCGCCGTCGCCCGGCTCGCCGAGGACGACCTCATCGAGGCACTGCGGGCCGCCGTGAACGCCGGCATCCTCGCCCCCGCACCCGGCGACGACGGCTACCGCTTCCGCCACTCCCTGGTCCGCGAGGCCGTCAGCGACGACCTGCTCCCCGGCGAACGCTCACGCCTCAACCGCCGCTACGCCGAGGCCCTGGAGTCCGACCCGGCCCTCGTCCCCGCCGACCAGCGGGCGGCGCGCCTGGCCAGCTACTGGTACCACGCCCACGACGCCGCCAAGGCCCTGCCCGCCGTCCTCGAAGCCTCCGTCCAGGCCCGCCGCCGCCACGCCTACGCCGAGCAACTCCGGCTTCTGGAACGCGCGATGGACCTGTGGGACGCCGCCCCCGAGGCCGTACGCGAGATTCTGCGCCCCGTCGACCACGCCGAGGTCTACCCTCCCTGCGGCTGCGACCCGGCCACCACCGCGCTGCGCTATCTGGACCTGCTGGCCGAGGCGGCCGTCGCCGGACGGCTCTGCGGGGAGCGCGAACGCGCCCTGAAGATCACCAAGCGGGCACTGCGCCTCCTGGACCAGGAGAACGACCCCCTGCGCACCGCCTGGTTCTGGATCCAGCGCTCCCGGCTGGTGCAGCGGCTCGCCCGGGGCGACGGCTGGCAGGAGATCGCCACCGCGCAGGACCTGGTCCGCGGCCTGCCACCGTCCGAGGTGCACGCCGAGGTACTGGCCACGGCCGCCCACTGGTCCATGCTCCGCGAGCCCGGCCCCGACACCCTCACGGCCGCCGAGCGGGCTGTCGAGTACGCGCGCATGGTGGGCGCCGACGAGATCGAGTCCAACGCCCGGCTCACCCTCGGCGGGCTCATGGTCGAGGCCGGGCAGATCGAGGCCGGGCTGGCCCACATGTACGAGGTCAGGGACGACGTCGTCGCCCGTGGTCTCGCCGTCGTCGTGGGCCGCAGCCATGTCAACCTGCCCTCCGCCCTGGAAGGCATCGGGCGCTCCGAGGAATCCGTGGACATCCTGCGCGAGGGGTTGCGGCTCACCGGCAGGATGGGACTGACCGAGTCCGAGGGCTGGGTCTGGGGCAACCTCGCCGAGTCGCTCATCTCCCTGGGCCGCTGGGACGAGGCGGCACAGGCGGCCGTCAGCGCCCAGCGATTGGGCCGGACGGCCGCTCCGTACGGATCCGGCGCTCACAGCCTGGCCTTCCTCGCACTCGCCCGCGGCGAGCCGGCCGAGGCCGCCCGCCACCTCGCGGAGGCCCGTGCCTCCTACGGTCCGCACGACCCCATGCCGCAGCAGGACCTGCCGATCTCCCGCCTCACCATCGCCCTCGCCGCCGCCGAGGGACGCCTGGCCGACGCCCGCGCCGAACTGGCCCGCACCCTGGAGTCCGGTTTCCCGCTCGGCACTCAGCGCTACGCCTGGCCGCTGCTGCTCCAGGCGGCCACCGCCGAGGCCGACGCCCGGGCGCTGCCCGCCGCCCGCGACGGCCGCGAGCAGGTCCTGGACGGCATCCTCGCCGCCGTGAAGCGCCTCACCACCCACGCCCCCGTCTGGTACGCCCACGAACAGTGGGTCCGCGCCGAACTCCACCGCGCCGCGGACCGGAGCACCCCGGACACCTGGTCGGAGGTGGTCACCGCCTTCGAACCCCTGGGCCGGCCCTACGACCTCGCCCGCGTCCGCTACCGCCTGGCCGCGTCCCTGCTGACGTGCGGCGGCGAGGACGAGCGCGAGCGCGCCGCGGAACTGCTCCGGCTCGCCCACGCCGCCGCCCGCCACCTCGGCGCCCGGCCGCTCGCCGACGCCGCCACCGCCCTCGGCCGGCG